>DNGD01000010.1 GCA_003486725.1 Rhodospirillaceae bacterium | reverse complement strand
AGTGCGGAGTCCGTCAAGAACGCGGCGTCTATTCTGGCGACTTTCCGTTCGGTTTCCGGCGACACGTTCAAACAGGCGATCCGTCTGGCGCAGGATATGTCCGCCGTGTTCGGACAGGATTTGACGGGATCGGCCACTCAGCTCGGTAAGGCACTGGAAGACCCTATCAACGGGATCACGGCACTACGCCGCGTGGGCGTGAGCTTCACGGAATCCCAAAGAGACGTTATTGCCAAGCTGGTCGAGACGGGTCAAAAGGCCGAGGCGCAAAAACTCATTCTTGCAGCGTTAGAGCAGCAGGTTGGCGGCGCGGCGGCAGCTGAAACGCAAGGCCTAACGGGCGCAGCGCATCGCTTGTCGGTGGCGTGGGGCGATATGCTCAAGGCCATCGGCCAGACGGAAACCGTTTCCGGCATTGCGCAAAGCGCATTGCAAAAGCTGGCCACGACCTTTGAGGTCACGACCGAATGGTTCAGCAAGAATCCTTTGTCCGTCCAGTTGCGCGAGGCCAAAAACGAGTTGGCCGAGGTGCAAAAGGAGCTGGACTGGTTGCAAAGCCTGCCTTCCGTCGTTCAACCCGTTTATAAGGGCAACACGGAAGTCCGGCAAAAGAAAGCCGCCGAGCTTCGCGCTGAGATCGAAAAGCTCACCAAGGCCGAACAAGCCGAAGCGGCAGAACGCGCCAAGGCAGAAGCTGGACGCTTGGCGGCGGAGAAGGAAGGTCGCGCCGATCTATTGATTTCCGCGCGGAAAAACATTGACGAGGCTTTGGCCAAGCTGGTGGACGAGCCAGCCGAAAAGATTGCCAAGATCAATGATGAGCTTGGAAAAACCAAACAGCGTTTGGATGGCTTGCGGGAAACGGACGGCAGCAACAATACGGGCGTTGATACGGCGATCAAACAGGCGGAAGAAGCTGCGCGTCGCCAGATTAACGCTATTCAAAAACCCATCGCGGAGGCCGCACAAAAGGAAGCGGACGCTAATCAAAAGGTTCTCGACGATCTCAAGCAAAAATTGCTTGGCATCAGCAACGAGCGGCAAGCTTTTATCGATCAGGCTGTATCGCGCCTATCCAGCAAGGCAAGCAATGCCGACAAGAACAAGACGCGCGATCTAGCTGGACAGCTATTTGACGAAAAGGCCTTTGCCAGCGCCGAGAAGGTCATTGCCGATCTCGGCAAGCAAATGGACAAGCTGTCCGACAAGCGCAAGGCATTCGTATCGGATGCCGTGGCGAAGCTGCCGGAAACGGCAACTCAGGAACAAGTTGAGCGCACCAAGCAAATGGCAACAGCCTTGTTTGAGCAAACAGAGGCGCAGGAAAAACTCGACAAGCTCAAGCAGGACGGCAAGCAAATCACGGAAGGCGTGCGAACCGCCGAAGAAGCCTACGCCGACCAAGTCGCCCGTCTGACCGAGATGCTCAATGCTGGTGCGATTAGCCAAGACGTTTTCAACAAATCAAAAGACAAAGCCTATGACGAACAACTGGCCGGACGCACGGACGCGCAGGCCGGAGCGATCCGCGCCTTTCGCGCCTATCAAAAGGAAGGCGAGAACGCGGCGGGCGCAGTCGAGAAAGCCTTCACAAGTGCCTTGAAAGCGACCGAGGACGCCATTGTGAATATGGTAACCTCCGGCGAGATCAGCTTGAACAGCCTTAACAATCTGGCCAACAGCATCGTCGCCGACATCACGCGCATGGTCGTGCAGCAATCCATCACGGGGCCACTGGCCAAGATGATCGGCGGCAGTATGGAAAGCGGTGGGTTTTTGGACAGTGTGTTTAGCTCGATCTTCCATGAAGGCGGCGTGGCAGGCGAAACGGCTCCCGCGCGGCAAGTCCCATCTTATGTCTTCGCCGGAGCGCCGCGCTATCACAGCGGAGGCATCGCTGGGCTTCGCCCGAACGAGGTTCCCGCCATCCTTGAGCGCGGCGAAGAGGTTTTGTCCAAAAACAGCCGTAGAAGCTCTCCGATCAACCTTGTGATGAATATCTCCACGCCAGATGCGAACAGTTTTAGGACAAGCCAAGCACAGGTTTCAGCGGAGGCCGCGAGAGGAATACAGCGGGCGCGAAGGAATCTGTAAAAATGATCACTTAATTTTTTTATGCTTAGCGCAGGCATCTTTAATTTTTTTTGTAAAAGGCTGCGTTCGCAAAGTGTCAAGATCCAGTTTCTTTTCGGAAAGTGTGTCAACAATTTCTGTCGCGGCCTTAAAATATTTTAGGCATTTGTCGCCATCCCAGATAATGTCGACAAAATCATTGCAATAACGCTGCATTTTATGACTTCCCATCTGAGGCAATAAGTCTGATGCTGCTAACAGGCGAAAGGCTAATAGAACTTGAAACCGAGCATACTTAAACTTAGTGTCTATTTTTTGTTTTTTGAATAGATATTCAAGTTTATGAAAAATAGACGCGGCTACATAATATGGTTCTATGCGATCGCCTTCGGTAAATATGTTTTTACCGATCTTGTCGAGTAGCGACTTATAGTTCCGCGAAGTTCGATGGGGCTCTTCAAGAAAAACTGCCGCAAATGAACGGATTAAATTGCCAGGCGTGATTATGCGTGTTTTATCCAACCCAGTTGCGTTATTATACTGTCGTGAGCGACGCTCGTAATAGAGGCGCTTGCCTTCTTCCATGGCTCGGAAATACGTTTCAATGTTCTTTTGGAAATCGGATATGGCGAGAAGCTGTTCGGCTTTGACCTCAGTTTGGCGGTTGGTTGCCTTGATAATTGAAGCAATAACATCCTCATCTTTTGTCGAAATTATTCGAAGAGGGACAAATACTGTCTTGTCAATGCTTGTCTTTTGCTCGTGCAGAACATGGCTGGTTTGACAGCCGTTCACTATTTGATAATCCTCTATGTGAAATTTGTTGCCCGTAATTCTCAGCGTTTTTGCTATTAATGTTATCCCATTATTCATTAGGGCGAAACGTGTTCTTAACTGCTCCGATATCAGAGTGTCTCGCATTTCTGAATTGACTTGGTTGTAATCCTGCCAATCACGAACATTATCATAAAAAATACTTTTTAAGATGTCTCCATTATCGTCCTCTACTAATTTTAGAAACTCGGTAGCTGGAAGAAGTCCTAAATATGCTTCGCTAATGTTCGGAATATTCGGGATAACTGTACGTTGTGAGAATTCAAAATCTCGAATAACAGAGTTCCGACTTTCTCTGTATAGTCTTTGAATTTCTGAGGCCCCGATAGGAAAGAAATCGACCTTGCTGAAAACTCCAAGGGAATTTAAGTCATCCATAACGGCCTGACGACGCGTTTCCAACGCTTCATCTTCGACCCATTTTCCTGTTGTGATGTAGTACAATTTACAAGATGGGTTTCCCCGTTTGAACTTGCTACTTTGTTTGTAGATCGCTTCCATTAATTTTGCAGCTGATTTTAGTGTTGGGTTCCGAGGAAGCTTCTTCTTTTCATTGAAGAAGTTCTGCACACCATATCCAAATTGGCCGATTTTGGATGTTTCAAAACTTGACGAGCGTTCAGCTTGCACAAATATATAGTCAACATCGAGAAAACCGTTGCGTTCAATAAAATCATCTACAGCATCTACATCTGTAACCAAGGATCCGTTAATAATGACAGCTATACCATCGATCCCTGTATCACCACTGGAACCAACAACGACATCAGATGTATCAAACACTTCTGACAAATAGCGCTCGACTGCAAGAAAACATGAAAAATGTTCAAATTGCTTATCCTCGGCTAATTTTTGAAAGCTATTCTCTGTCGAGAATTCGTCCAAGAGGGACTTCGTAATTCTGTCCATTATTTCTTCTCCTTCTTCTGAAGAGCGCTAGATGCAAGTGAATTAGCCGTTTAGGAGTAACATATGTACAACTTTTTACGCTTTCAAGCAATTGAGCATATTGTAACCACATGACCTTTCACGAAATCTCTTTCCCCTCCGACATCGCTTATGGGGCGACGGGCGGGCCGGAATATCTGACGACCGTTGTCTCGATGGCGTCAGGGCATGAACAGCGCAACGCCAATTGGTCGGCGGCGCGTGGCAAGTGGAACGTGGCTTCAGGTCTTAAGCACCAAGCGCAACTCAATACACTGATCGCGTTCTTTCGGGCGCGTAAAGGCCGCGCTTTTGGCTTCAGGTTTAAGGATTGGACGGATTACCGCGCTACAGCCCAGCCCATCGGCGTGGGCGATGGAGCGAACATAACCTTTCAGCTTGTCAAAACGTATACTTCTGGCGCTGGCAATGAAACGAGGACAATTACGAAGCCCGTTCTTGGAACGGTAAAGCCGTACCTTGCTGGCGTTTTGCAACCCTCCGGCTGGTCAATCAACACGGCGACGGGCGTTTTGACATTCACGGTCGCTCCAGCGCATGGCGTTGCCGTCACCGTTGACTTTGATTTTGATGTGCCTGTGCGTTTTGACACTGACAGCATGGCCGTGACCATCGAGCAAATTGATTTGCACCAATGGTCTGACATTCCCATAATCGAGATTCGCGTGTGATCCCATGAAATCCACCACCTCCCAACTTGCCGCGCATATCGCGGGCGAGACCACCACCCTTGCGACCTGTTGGAAGGTTACGCGCAAGGACGGTGAAGTGTTCGGCTTTACGGACTTTGATCGCGACTTGACCATCGACGGTATCGTTTATGAGGCGCGAACAGGCTACACGCGCTCGGCCATCCATACGATTTCTGATTTGTCCGTCGATAATCTTGATATTGAAAGCGCGCTAGACAGCGAAGCCTTGGCTGCGCCCGACCTGCGGGCTGGCATTTGGGATAACGCCGAGGTGCTGATCTTTCTCGTCAATTGGGCTGCGCTCTCGCAGGGCAAGATCATCCTCAAGCGCGGCACTATCGGTCAAATTGAACTCAAAGACACAATCTTTAAAGCCGAGCTGCGTGGTTTGACACAAGCACTTTCACAACAAATCGGCGAGCTTTATACACCCAGTTGCCGTGCCGATCTGGGCGATACGCGCTGCCAGATTGATCTAGCGGCTTTGACGGTGGCCAGCACTGTAACGGCGGCAGAAGACCGCTATGGTTTCACCGACACAGCGCGCGCCGAAGCGGACGATTATTGGAGCGGCGGGCTTATCACATGGACAAGCGGCGAGAATGTGGGGCGCAAAATGGAAATTCGCAGCTTCGTGGCTAGTGTGTTTGAACTTTTCCTTCCCATGCCTTCCGATATTGCGGTGGGCGATGGCTATGCCGTTCAGCCCGGCTGCGATAAGTCGTTTTCAATGTGTTGTTCGCGATTTGACAACGCCGTGAACTTTCGGGGCGAACCCCATGTTCCCGGCACCGATGCCGTTTTGAGTTATCCCGATGGAAAATAATCTCTCTCGCCTAGATGCAGTGGTCGAGGCTCGTTCATGGCTCGGCACGCCCTTTCATCACCAAGCATCTGTCAAAGGGGCTGGCTGCGACTGCATCGGCTTGATCAAGGGCGTCGGTGTCGCGCTGGGGCTGGTGGATTACGATCCAGCCTCGCCGCAGGCGCAGGCTTTTGCTAATTATTCTATGCTGCCAAACAGCCGCCGCATGCGCGAGGGTCTGGCGACTTGGCTTGTTCCTATCCCCGTTGCCGACGCGACGCTGGCCGATATTTTGTTTATGGCTTGGGGGCGTGAGCCGCAGCATGTCGCCTTGGTTACGGACAAAGGCATCATCCACAGCTATTCCGGTGTCGGCAAAGTGGTGGAACATGCTCTCGATGAAAGCTGGCGGCGACGGATCGTGGCTGCGTATCGGTATCCTGTCTTTGCTTTCTAATGAATTCTGTCATTAAAGGTATTTCTTCAAGTGTACGATGTCTGCACCATCGGCTCTCTTGTTGAAACCCATTTCTCTTGGAATAAAGTCAAGAGAGAGGCAGAGCGTTAGCATCGCTTTGTTATCGGCAAAAACAGCGACATCAATAGCTTTGTAATTAAGCTTTATAGCCATATCTATCGCTTTTTCAATCAGCTTGTGCCCGATGCCAAGTCTTTTGGAATCTGAACGGACGCCCATGCCAGTTATTTCAAACCCATCGGTTGGGGACGTTATGATGGCAACAATGCCGAGGATTTTATTATCTTCATTCTCTGCGCATAGATATCGCACGCCTCTTTCTTTATGGTTTTCAAGCCAGCCACGAACCAAAGACTCATCAAAAGGTCTTATAGTAAAGCTTAGATATTTTAAGTTTTCAGGGTCGTTCCAAATGCCCAAGTACGCAGGCAAATAGGCATCTTTATCTGCTTCGTTATCTTGAGGCACGTACTCTCTCACAGTGAAGTTCTTCATGGATATTTACTCGCATAAGGAATTGCATTTTCAGTAATGTTATCAGTTCCTCGGGGGCATATCCATGGGAAATAGTGCACGGTTTTCTTTAAGGAAAAGGTTCTAACTGATGGCTGTCCTTGCTTTAGGTCTTGTTGGCGCTGGTTTGTCCTCCGCCGTCGGGATCGGCGCGTCCATCGGCTGGNNGGCGCATCAGCGATCTATCGGTTCAGACTTCTACGTATGGCGGCACCATCCAGCTGGTCTATGGCACCATGCGTGTGTCCGGCAACATTATCTGGGCAACCCCTCTTAAAGAAACGCGCCATGTGACGCGCCAAAGCGGGGGTAAAGGCGGCGGGGGTGGCAGTTCGACGCAAACGAGCTACACCTATTCAGTCTCATTCGCGGTGGGGCTTTGCGCGGGGCCAGCGGCAACGGTGCGGCGTGTGTGGGCGGATACAAAGCTGATTTACGACGCGACGGCCAGCAACACACAGGCCACAGAAAAGTATCCGGGCGTTGTTCGCATTCACACTGGCAGCGAAGACCAGCCGCCGGACAGCACGATAGAAATGCACCTTGGCGCTGGCAACGTGCCTGCCTATCGGGGGCTTTGTTATTTATCCTTTACGGATTTGCAGTTGGCCGATTTTGCCAACCGCATTCCGAACATAAGCGCCGAGGTAGTGGCCTTCGGCGCGATGGATTGCGATGCTTTTGTTATGACGAAAGTCTCCGGCATGTTCCGCGAAGGCGGCGTCATCGATCCCGCGCGCGGCACTTTGATAGGCATGTCAGCAGACCGCATCTTTCGCTATGACCTTGTGAATGGAACACTGGCGCTCAATACGCCGCTGGTTAACGACGCTTACGGTGATTTGCGAGGCTTGGACAGCGAAGGATATTTGTACCATGCCACGGATGCCTATGGCGTCGGGATGCACCTTTGCAAGCGGCATCCCGACACGTTAGCGATGGTGGCCAAGACAAAAACCCGCGTTGATCTTAGCGTAACGGGCTTTGTATTGGGCGATAAGATATTCGCGCACCGTTCGCGGTGCGTGTACGATTTGGATTTTAATCTGATCGTTGATTTATCGCCGTGGTTTCCAAGCAACGACGAAGCTCCCCTATGCGCCGACGCGGACGGGCGTTATTGGCAAGCGGCCTCCGATAAAATCCGGCGCGTGAGCGTGGATATTCTCGGCAATGGCGACGTGGCTGAATGGGACGTGGCGGCTTGGACTTCTGGACAGACCCCCAACATCATCTTTTGGGACGACACGACGGGACATCTGTTCTTCAAGATGAATCTGCTCAAGAGGATCGTCAAATGGCATCCCGATAATGGTTTCGCTGGGTTTGTGGACGGGGTTGCCTTGAGTGCAGGCTATACGTTGCAATCCGATTATGCCTTTCCACAAAAGGGACGGCTTTGGTCGGCGGGCGATCTTAGCGCCACGTTGGTTGATCTTGTTTCAATGCGGATTGAGAAGACGATAGACCTATCGCCCTATCTGCCATCTCATGCGACACATTTTGCTGGTTGCTATGAGAAGTTCACCCATAGCGCCATCATCATGACAGGCGATGGCGAGGTCAAATATCCGCTTGAACGCTACGGTTCGGATCAGGTTGCCTTGTCGAGCATTCTGACAGATTTATGCGAGAGGGCGGGGCTCTCTCAAACCGACATCCTGACGAACGAGGTCAGCCAATCGGTACGCGGTTATGTCGTAAGCCGACGCGCCTCGGCTCGTGATGCCATTGAACCTTTGCTCGGCGCGTTCTTTATCGACGCCGTAGAAACGGATGGGGTGCTGCGTTTCACCCCGCGCGGCGGATCGAACGTAGCCGTTGTGCCCTATGATGATTTGGGTGCGGTGGAAGGGGCGTCAAACGACACGCCACTGCGCGTGACCGAGACGCGCACCCAAGAACTGGAATTGCCTCAACGCATCGATCTGACGCATTACGACCCCGCCCGTGATTACCAGAGCAACACGCAAAACGCCGCGCGCAACAGCAACGCTGTTACGACCAAGGACCAACAGACGGTGGAACTGTCCATCGCTCTGTCGGCAGATGAAGCGGCACAGGTGGCGGACAAAACACTGACCAGCGCATGGGTTGAGCGAAACGCCTTTACCTTCAACCTGTCCCCTAAATGGCTGCGGCTTGATCCCACGGATATAATCGAAGTTTTGTTGCCAGACGCCACGCTGGCCTTACGCCTGACACAGGTGGACTTTGGGGGCAACAATATCGTGGCTTGCAAGGCTGTAGCCGAAGATGAGATCGCCTATAGCTCATCGGCCAAGGGGACGAGCGTGGCCATACCATCCACGATCATCCCGATCTCAACGCCCATCTCGGCCTTTGTGATGGATCTGCCCATGCTACGGGCGGAGGACGATGGCCTTGGCCTCTATTACGCGCTGGCGCTCAAAAATGATGGCAGCGCGAGCCTGTACCGTTCGCCGGACGCTTTGACATGGAGCATCGTCGGGACGGGCTCGGCGGCTCCGGCCTTTGGCTGGGCTTCAAGCGTTCTGGCCAGTCCCTTAAGCCCATGGTCATGGGATGAGACAAACAAAGTTCAGATCGCCTTGAGCCACGGGACGTTGGACAGCAAGACTGCGCTGGAAGTCTTGAACTGGAACAATGTCGGCGTTTTGGGCGACGAGCTAATCCAATGGCGTAACGCCACGCTCTTAGCCGAAAACCTTTACGAGCTATCAGGCCTCTTGCGCGGACGGCGAGGCACGGAATGGGCCACTGCCTCGCACAAGATCGGCGAGCGCTTCGTTGTGCTGGCCACGGATGGCTTTTATCGCATGGCGATGGCCTCCACAGAAATCGGGCAGACCTCCTATTACAAAGCGATCCCCTCTGGCGGCGATTGGGACGATGCGGCGCAGACGAGCCAGAAGTACAACGCAGCCAGCCTGCGGTGCTTCTCCCCTGTTCATATCACTGGCGCACGCGACGGCTCTGGCAATCTAACCCTGACTTGGGTGCGTCGCCCGCGCTGGCATTGTGAATGGCTGGACAGCATTGACGTACCTCAGTTTGAAGACGCGGAAGTCTATGAGATCGACATTTTGAACGGAAGCGCAATCGTTCGAACCCTAACGGCCAGCACAACGAACACGTCCTACACCGTTGCTGATCAAACTACCGACTTCGGAGCGGCGCAAAGTGTCCTGTCCATCGCCGTCTATCAAATCAACAGCACCATCGGGCGTGGTTACGCCGGAAAGGCCACGGTTTAAACCATGACGACAACGCCCAATCTTTTGA
>DNGD01000040.1 GCA_003486725.1 Rhodospirillaceae bacterium | reverse complement strand
TGTCCATCACCTGAAGGTCTTGCGCTAGAACGTCCATATAGGTCAGGCGATCATAACGCGTGGCATCGGGAACCTTCACAGGATCGGCACTATACACGCCATCGACTTTGGTCGCCTTCAAGATCGCATTGCACTGCATTTCCGACGCACGAAGCGCGGCGGCGGAGTCTGTCGTAAAGAACGGATTTCCGGTACCGGCCGCAAAAATCACGACGCGCCCTTTTTCCATATGACGGATCGCTCGGCGGCGAATGTAAGGCTCGCTCACAGCAGCCATCGGAATGGCCGATTGCACGCGCGTCTGAACGCCGATTTTTTCCAACGCATTCTGCATAGCCAGCGCGTTAATCACGGTGGCCAGCATGCCCATATAGTCGGCGGTCGCACGATCCATACCCTTGGCAGCACCAGAGACGCCACGGAAGATATTGCCGCCGCCGATCACAGCGCAAACCTCGACGCCTTGCGCGACAACGTCCTTGATCTCCAGCGCCACGCGATTGACCGTTTCGGGATCAAGCCCGTACTCGCGGTCGCCCATCAGGGCTTCGCCCGACAGTTTGAGAAGCACGCGCTTGTAAGTGGCTTCGTTCTGGCTCTTTGGCTTCATCGCACATTCCGACATGTTTTGCCTTTCGTTCATTTTGCCTACCCTACGATTTCATGGCCGCCCGCGCAAGGTGGGGGATCGCATCAAAAAGCGGGCAAAAAAAAGGCCGGATAAACCGGCCTTTTTCTATGTTTTTTAGCCGGCCATCTTGGCAACTTCAGCGGCGAAATCATCCGCCGCTTTTTCGATGCCCTCACCCAGCTGATAGCGCACGAAGCCCTTCAGCGTCACAGGAGCGCCGAGCGTCTTGCCAGCATTGGCAACCACATCCTTGATCTTGCTTTCGCCATCAACAACATAGACCTGCTCCATCAGCACGACTTCTTCATAGTACTTGCGAAGGCGACCATCGACCATCTTGGCGATGATGTCTTCGGGCTTGCCGGACGCGCGAGCCTGATCGGCCAGAACGTTACGTTCACGGTCGAGAGCCTTTGTGTCCACATCAGCAATGTTCAGCGCTTCAGGGCGTGCAGCGGCGACATGCATCGCGATCTGCTTGCCGAGTTCCATCAGCTTGCCTTCATCGGCGGTCGATTCCAGCGCGACGAGCACGCCGATCTTGCCAAGGTTCGGGGCAATCGCGTTATGCACATACGTGGCAATCACGCCGCTGTTCACGGACAGGCTCGCCATGCGGCGCAGATTCATGTTTTCACCGATCGTGGCGATGATCTGGGTCAACTCTTCCGATACGTTGCGACCCGTGCCCGGATAGGCCTTGGTCTTCAGCGCTTCGATATCGCTGGCTTCAAGCGCGACCTTGGTTGCGGCAAGCGCAAAGCCCTGGAACGCATCGTTACGCGCCACGAAATCGGTTTCCGCGTTGACTTCCAGCGCCACGGCGGTCTTACCCGTCGTCGCCACGCCAACAAGGCCTTCAGCCGCTACGCGGCCAGACTTCTTGGCCGCAGCCGACAAACCTTTTTTACGCAACCAATCAACAGCGGCTTCCATGTCGCCGTCCGCTTCAACCAACGCCTTTTTGCAATCCATCATGCCCGCGCCGGTGCTCTCGCGCAGATCCTTGACCATCGTTGCTGTAATTTCTGCCATTTGGGTTTCTCCCTTAACAAATTATATGTCATGTGAGGGACTCGGGACTGGAGACTCGGGACTGGGAATACAAAAATCCTCCCTAGTCCCTAGTCCCGATAGTCCCGAATCTCGAATACTTATCCTACCTTCGTTTCGCTGGCTGGCACTTCAACTGCCGCGCCGACATCCGCGCCCGTGGCGATGGCTTCGGCTTCGATGCCGTCCAGAACCGCGTTGGCAGCCATGTCACAATACAGATCGATCGCACGCGAGGCATCGTCGTTACCGGGGATCGGGAACGTGATGTTGTCGGGATCAGAGTTGCTATCCACAATCGCGATGACGGGGATGCCAAGCTTTACCGCTTCCTGAATGGACAAGGCTTCCTTGCAGGTGTCGATCACGAACAGGATATCAGGCGTGCCGCCCATATCCTTGATGCCGCCGAGAGCGCGTTCCAATTTGTCGCGATCACGCGTCATTTCCAGCGTTTCTTTCTTGGTGAACTTGCCGGCTACGGAGTTCAGCTTTTCGTCAATTTCGCGGAGACGCTTGATGGACAAAGAGATCGTCTTCCAGTTGGTGAGCATGCCGCCCAACCAACGATGGTTCACATAATACTGACCGCAACGCTTGGCGGTTTCAGCAACCTTTTCCTGAGCCTGACGCTTTGTGCCGACGAACAGAACGCGGCCACCCGAAGCGGTCACATCGCGCAGCTGCTGCAATGCGCGCTGCATCATGGGAACGGATTGTTCGAGATCCATGATGTGCACGCCGTTGCGTACGCCAAAGATATAGGATTGCATTTTGGGGTTCCAGCTGCGCGTTTTGTGTCCGAAATGGACGCCCGCTTCAAACAGCTGTTTTAGTGACACGACAGGTACAGTCATGGTGTTCTTCCTTTTTTCCGGTTATGCCTCCATGCGCTTTTGCGTTTCCTGATGGAAACACCGGACGGCTTCGAAGGATTTCTCCCTTCAACAGCCAAGCGCATGTGCGTTTTTCTTGAGGGCCACAGCGGCCCCTAAGGTGGGGTGTTTGTAGCGAAGCAGAATGGTTAATGCAAGGTATTATGAGCGTGAATAGTCAAAAATCCGGGGCAAGGGTATGCCTCTACGCCTATAAAAGCCCGCGTTTGACTCCTTGGTTACCAAGGTTATTGGGCTTAACGGGCTCGGCTCATACGCTTCGCCACCATTTATCCAGTTAAAAAACAGTGGTCTTTGACGGCCTTCCCCAGCGTTAATAAACTCTGTGATGGCCTCCTGTGCCTCAGGGGTAAAGACGAGTTTGGCATAGGAGCGCAAATCGCTTTCTTGCAAAATTGCTCCCGTCTTCACGTCAATGCCCCAAGCGCCAGCCGCATCCTTAAAATGGATACGGGAAGCCTCGACGCCTGCTGCAATCAGCTCATTTTGCACAGCCTGACCAAAATCAGCGTAAAGCGCAGGAACGATGAGGTGGGCGGTGACGTCCTTCATATTCCTTCGAAACTCGTCCTTGATAATATGAATGCTGGCTGACGCCGCTTTGCGCTTTTCCCAATGATCGTCAATTGAAGCGGCCATAATGCGAAAAGGCTGACCGCCCTGCGCTTTGTCGGCCAACAACAACCCAACGCCATATTCAGGACGAAGACTCAAAGCACGGATATCGAACTCCAAAGCATCTTTGGTTCGCGTCGTGGCCAGCAAACTCACATAGTGAGCTTGGGGAATCTCGATAAAGGTTTTCTTCCGGTTTGGTTTTGTATGTCGCGCGATCATTTTCGGTCCAGTCAAGTAATGACCCGATAATACCATATCCATGATCCAAGCTTATTGGTTTCGTGATATGTTTTTTCAAAAAAAACTAGGGAAAAGCGCTTAAAAGCACCGCGCAAAGTTAACCTTAATTACCATTCCTGCACTTCAAGGCCATTACCGACTTGACGCAAACTGGCCTTCAGGGCGTCGGTGAGCAGCCACGCGCCCGGCAGCTCCATCTCTGCCACCTCGTCATCCAGATCAAGCGCCAGCATTACCTTGCCGCGCCCTGCCCCCGCGCTGGAGAGCAGTTTCTGCACATCGGGCAAAACCGCACCGTCATAAAGCTTGATGCGGATGCCTTTTGCCAAACGTGCGGCAACATCGGAAAGCCGCTCGAACGTCCGCGCAACATAGCGCAATTCAGACTCGCCGTTCTGTCCGCCTTGCGCATCCACGTCGATCAGGACGGCCTGCCCGTTTTCCAAAATCTCGCGGCTGGAGGCGAGCAGATCGGCAAACACCATCAGCTCGAACGAGCCGGTGGCGTCTGACGCCTGCACAAACGCAAAACGATTTCCCGATTTCGCCGTGCGCTCTTGCTTGCCCATTATGATGCCCGCCAGCTTGAACCGGCTGGAAGGTTGCGCCTGCTTTCGCATAGCAACCGTGGCCGAAGGCACCGCGCCCAGACGATCAAGCAGCGCACTGTAATTGTCCAAAGGATGCGCGGAGAGATAAAAACCCAGCGCGGAAAATTCTTTTTGAAGGCGCGTAAGTTCGTCCCACGCTTTCGCTGCTGGCAAGGGAGGCCGCGCCTGCATATCCAGCGTGCCGAAGATATTCGCCTGCCCGCTATTTTTCTCATCCGCCATCGCATGCGCATGTTTCAAAAGAATATCGACCGATGCCATCACCTGCGCGCGCGAGGGGCACAACCCATCGAACGCGCCCGCCATCGCGAGGCCTTCCATCTGCTTGCGATTAATCACACGCGGGTCGATCCGCTCGGCCATATCGAACAAATCTTTAAACGACTTATTGCCGCGCGACGTGATGAGGCTCTCCATCGCCGCCGCACCGACGCCCTTGATGGCGGCGAGCGCGTAACGGATGGCGCCCTTCCCCTCGCCTTGCGCTTCGGGCATGAAGGATGGGAAGGATTTGTTGACGTCGGGGCGCAGCAGCGCGATGCCGTGGCGCACAAGTTCTTGCCGATACAGCCCCAGCTTGTCCGTATCGTTCATTTCGAAATTCATCGCCGCCGCGTAAAAAGCGACAGGATAATTCGCCTTCAGCCATGCGGTTTGATAGGCAATCAGCGCATAAGCCGCCGCGTGCGACTTGTTGAAGCCATA
>DNGD01000205.1 GCA_003486725.1 Rhodospirillaceae bacterium | reverse complement strand
CGCTCGCGCTCATCAAGAAAGGAAGGAAGGGGGTTCACAAAACAGGCCGGAAGGGTTAGAGGATAAGGACGAGCCCCTAATATAACCACTTACTTTACGGTTGTCTTTATCATGTCTGTTGTTGTTCGTTTTGCGCCGTCGCCTACGGGTTTCCTTCATATCGGGGGGGCGCGTACGGCTCTGTTTAATTGGCTTTATGCGCGCCATACCGGCGGCAAGTTTTTGATGCGCGTGGAAGACACCGACCGCGAGCGCTCCACGCCCGAGTCTGTTGAGACGATTTTGGAAGGCATGACATGGCTCGGCTTTGATTGGGATAACAATGATCCCTCGATTAATAACGGCAAGCATTATTACTCGCAGTACGATATGCGCGCGCGTCACGTAGACGTCGCCAAGCAGATGATCGCGAATGGCACCGCCTATTATTGCTACGCCTCGCCTGAGGAGCTGACTGCGATGCGCGAGGAGCAAAAAGCCAAGGGCTTGCCGCAGAAATATGATGGCCGCTGGCGTGATCGTCCGGCCAGTGATGCGCCGGAAGGCGTGAAGCCTGTGATCCGATTGAAAGCGCCGCAGACGGGCGAAACGATTGTGAACGATCAGGTGATGGGCAGCATCACGGTGCAAAACGCGCAGCTGGACGATATGGTTTTGGTGCGCGGCGACGGCAACCCGACCTATATGCTCGCCGTGGTGGTGGATGATCACGATATGGGGATCACGCACGTTATTCGCGGCGACGATCATATGACCAACACCTTCCGGCAGGTGCAGATTTACAAGGCGATGGGCTGGGACGTGCCGACCTTCGCGCATTTACCGCTGATCCATGGGCCCGATGGCGCGAAGCTGTCCAAGCGTCATGGGGCGCAGGCCGTTTCCGATTATCGCGACATGGGCTATTTGCCCGAGGCGATCAATAACTACCTGCTCCGTTTATGCTGGAGCCACGGTGATGAGGAAATCATCCCCATCGAAAAGGCGATCGAATGGTTTGATTTCGACGGCATTGGACGCTCGCCCGCGCGGTTCGATTTCGCCAAGCTCAAACATTTGAACGCGCATTATATCGGTCAGACGGCAGATGCGAAACTTGCCACGCTGTCCGCGCCGTTTGTGGCGAAGGTGCTCGGACGTGCGATTACCGATCAGGAAACAGAATTGCTGACGAAGGCTCTGCCCGATATCAAGCCGCGCGTCNNCGCCGCGCAATTTTACTTTGAGACGCTGGAGCCGGATGAAAAGGCGCTCAAACTCCTGACGCCAGAAGCCAAGGAACATCTGGGGGCATTAATCAATCGACTGGAAGGGCTGGAGGAATTCACCCATGAGGCGGTTGAGGGGGTTTTCCGTACCTATGCGGAAGAAAAGGGCTTGAAATTGGGCGCGGTGGCGCAGCCTTTGCGCGCGGCGCTTACGGGGCGGGGTGTTTCGCCCCCGATTTTCACGGCGGCTGCCTTGCTAGGGCGCACGGAAACGCTGGATCGGATGAAAGAGGCGGCCTCGCGCCCCTGACCAGCCCTTTAATAAGGTTAATAATTATCGGGCTGTTAATAAAAATTTGATAATTTTTGCGTTATCTCGTTATTTACTTTCATAAGTTGTGTTATTGGTTTCTAGGAAGCCGAGCGCACGGCTCATCGAAAGAACGTAGGCAGGAACGCGGATATGACAGACGATCCATTCCAAAACGGACAGGTTGAAACAACAAACGTGGTAGAGGCCCAGAACGGGTCGGCGCCCACGCCAACGAGTGTGCTCGCGGGTCCTTCATGGTTGGAGCAAGACGAAATCTTGCGCTCGTTGTGGAATGAAAACAAATCGCCTGACGAAATCGCCGAGCAACTAAGCCGCTCGGTGGCCGCCATCATGACGCGTGCGGCGCGTCTTGGTTTGCCGCGACGCACGGCACCCGGGCGCAAGCGCGGCTATAAAAGAACCGATCCACCGCGTCGCGCGACCGCGCCGGCTCGTCGGGTCAGGGTGCTGGTGCCAGCGGAAACCGAAACCGAGGAATCTTATGCCGCGCCGCAAGCCATGCCTCGTGTTTGTTTGATGTGTTTAAACAAGTTTCAATCTTTGGGGCGCTTTAATCGCATCTGTCCAAGCTGCAAGGGCTCGGCGGAGTATTCGACGGGCAACAGCACGCCGGACTTTACGTTCAGCGTGTCTAACTAAGACGCGAAAAGTTTTCTAAGGGGGCACCATGTCACTATCGGATGCGGTCACAACCGTTTTGTCGCGCAACGTGTTTTATCGCGATGGGTATAGGCTGTTGATGCGTGTTAGTCTGGTGCAGGGCGCCGCCATCGTTTTGCTGGTTGCCTCCATCATCGCGATGATCCTGTCCATGGACACGCGTTATGTCTATTTCGCGACGACATCGGATGGCCGGATTATCAATATCGTTCCCCTTAACGAGCCGTTCCGCTCACGCGGCGACGTTGTGGCTTGGGCGGCAGGACGGGCGCAGGACGTCATGCGCTTCGGCTATAACGATTTCCGCCAACGGCTTCAGGCTTCGTCGGTCAATTTTACCGCCGTGGGCTGGGAAAGCTTCACCAGAGCGATGAAGGAAGCGCGTGTTCTTGAAGCGGTCGAGGCGCGCAAGCTGACCGTTTCCATGCAGATTGAAGCCGCGCCGGAAGTCAAAAAAGCGCTCGACAACAAAGGCGTCTATACGTGGCACTTGCAGTTCCCTGTTGTGATCAAATTTGACGGCGCCGAACCGCCTGAGCCGATGAACGCCATGCTGATTTTGCAAATCGTGCGCGTCTCGACATTGCAAAATCCGGAAGGCATCAGCATTGAACAATGGATTGCTGTGCCCCGATGACGACAGCGACTCTTTCCTCTGCTTTGCCGACTAAGTCAACAAAAGCGCTTGTTGCCAAGGCAGGGTTTTGGGCGAAAACATTTCGTGGCTTTTTGGAAATCGATCAACCCGACAAAGATTTTATTCTCAATGTCAAAGTCGAGCGTGCGCGTTTCAAGGCGGCGTTTAACAAGGTCAGAAGACGCGCCTTCATCATTCTTGTACTGGTTATTGTCAACATCGGGGCGGCTCCCTTTTTAAAGCCAATCCATCACCATATGGCGATGAATACCGAAAGGAAGACGATGCCCATGGTCGGTCTTCTTGAGCCCAACCAAACCGATCAGGCCATTTTATCGTGGGCGGCGACGGGGATCACGGAAATCATGACCTTCGGGTTCGGTGATTTTGACTCGCGCATTCTGGCCCAGCGGTCTCGTTTCACCAAAGACGGATGGACAAGCTTTGTTGATGCCTTGCTCAGGCAGAATCTGCGCGAGGGGTTCAAGATGCGCCAGCTTGTCCTCACGACGGTGCCCACCGACTCCCCCGTGATTGTGGCCAAGGGGTTCGCTAAAAACAAAGAGGGTCTTGAGGACGAAGAATCCTATCGGTGGATCGTCGAGATGCCGATTATCATGACTTATTTGACCAATAATAACGTCTCGTCGGCCAGAAAAGGGATCGTTCGGTTAACGATCGTGCGGGTTCCCAGCAAAGATAATATCGCCGGAATCGGAATTAAGACGTGGCAAATCATCTAAAGGCGCGAAAGAAGCCTATGGGTGACCACAAACATGGTTAACACCATGTTTTTAATTACAGATCTTGACCAAAGCGAATCGGTATGAAATATCACCGAAGAGACCAAGATGAAAATTGATTCATAAACCTTATCTTAACACTGATTTGGTGAAAGAGAATAAGGGTTGTCGGAGTGATCCACACTGATTCGGGGAAGTCCTTTGTTTATAAGAACCGGACGAATTTTAAAAGTTTCCATCACGCTGGGTGTGCTTGCGGGCGCTGGCTGTTGTGCGTTTTCAATTTCCGACGCGTTAGCGCAGGAAAGCGCACCGCCTTCCTTGACGTCATCCGTGCGCGCAGCTGTTGCCGCCGCACAAAAAACAGACGTTACTGTCGCCGTCAAAAAGCCTGAAAAAAACACGATCGCGGAAGAGGCTGCCGCTTTGAATAAAGCGGCGGGGATCGAGCTGAACGACGTGCCACCGATGTCTGATGAGCTGGCGCGTCAACTTGATCTGGAGCGGCAAGCCGAAGAAGTTGCAGCCAAGGCCGCTGCTGACGAAGAAAAAAAAGCGCAAGAACACAATCGCAAATCCTATGGCCGCGCTTCAGAAGGACTGATGCCGCTTTCTTCCGAACAGATTCGCGATTTCATGAGAAAACTGGAGGCCACGCAGGAAGCTGCCGTTGCGCCTTCGGGTGGACCGCCCAAGGGCGAAGTGAAAGTCGTTAGTGTTTCTCTTGATCCGGGCGGCGAACCGCCACAAGTCAATCTGGCGGCGGGTTATGTCACAACGATCGATATCATCGACCAGACGGGCGAACCGTGGCCGATTTTGGATGTTGGCGTCGGCGGTAATTTTGAAGTGACCCCGACGCAAGCCGGATCGCATGTTGTGCGCGTCGTTCCCTTGACGCGCGTCGGGATGGGAAATCTTTCCATTTTGCTCAAGGGCCTTTCGACCCCGATCATCTTCCGTTTGTCGGCGGGCGGCTCGACCTTCCACATGCGCTTTGATGCGCGCGTGCCCAGCATCGGGCCCAATGCCAAAACGCCTTTGATCGAGCGTCGCCGTAAGGGCATCGTCGCCGGCGATAATCTGATTACGATGATTTTGGAAAACGCACCGCCGCGCGAAGCCAAGAGGCTTAAGATCGGCGGGGTCGATGCGCGAACGATGGCGTGGCAGGTGGGGGAACGCGTTTATGTTCGCACACCTTTGTCGCTGCTCTCGCCGGCGTGGAACGCCAGCGCCTCGTCGTCTGACGGCATGACGGTCTACGAGATTGGAAGCGCTCCTATTCTTTTGATGTCTGATAACGGCGCCATGGTACGGGCGCGCCTGATGCGGGATGATAGCAATGACAAATAACACGGACGAGTTCGATCAAGACCAGTTTGACGGAGGAGCGGAGCCGCAGGACGCTTATGGCCAACAACCGGTCAAGCCCAGCGCTTGGGAAAACGTCAAGAACAAGCCTATTGTCAAATTGCTCGTGATCATGGGCATTGTCGGCGTCGCGCTTGCCGGCGCGTTGGGGTCCTTTACCCCGAAGCCCGAGCTCGATGTTTCCCATATGGTCAAGGCGCCGACGATGAACGAAGCGCCCGGTGGCCCCACGACGCCCTTTTTCAAAGAGCAGAGTGAAAAAGCGGACGCGCAGCGCGTCGGGCAGGCGATTACGCAAGGTGGCAGTGCTTTGCCGACCCCCATCGGCCACGATGTTTCCGATTTGACGGATAACCGCAAGGATCCGCTCGTCGAGTTCAAGGCAGAAACCGAACGCCTCAAGCAGGAGCTTTACGCTCAACAGAAGCAAAACAACCAGCAAATGCAGTTGATGCAGGAGCAAATGCGCCAAGGAAATCGTGGCAATCAAGAAGATGACTCCTTGGCCAAGGCGATGCAAAAGCAGATGCAGCAGTTGATGGAGAGCTGGGCTCCGCGTCACGCCAAGTTTGTCGCCGGCACGGCGACCGTCGACAAGGATCAGGGAAAAAGCGCTGCGCGGGAGGAGGAACGAGCCGCTCAGGCGCAAAGGCAGACCCAAATGCCGCCACCGAAAACGCTCGTGTCCGCCGGTACCGTCAACTATGTCCAGTTGCTGACCGAAGCGAATTCGGACATCCCGGGCCCCATTCTGGCTCAGGTTTTGTCGGGCCCTCTCTCGGGTGGCCGTGCGATTGGCCGCTTTCAGGTGATGGGGGATTACCTTGTCATGACCTTCAATACCGTCAGCCTTAAGGGCAAAGAATATCCGATTAACGCCATGGCGCTGGATCCGGACACGACTCTTGGGGGCATGGCCACAGAAGTCGATCATCGTTATTTGTCCCGCGTTCTTTTGCCTGCCGCTGGCGCGTTTGTGTCGGCCTTTGGCAAGGCGCTGGCCGAGACGGATACGGAAACAACGGTAAGCGACGGGACGGTGGTCTCCGAGCAAGCCAAAAAGGGAACCAAGGAAGCCATTTATTCAGGTATTGGCGAAATGGGAGATACCGTGGCGGACTTCCTTCGTGACGAGGCCAACAGAACAAAAACGTTGGTTCGGGTCGCCGTTGGGACGCCTATGGGGCTTTTCTTTTTGGATACCGTTAAGGAAAGCAAGCAATAACCGGCGTCTTTCCCCTGCCATCGTGGTGGTTGCGCTTTGATCCCGTCAAAATCGCTTCAACCAGAGAGAAAAATATTATAACCTAGTCCTGCCTTTGATCACAGGGATCGGTAAGGGACAACGCAGAGTGTCCCCGTCCTTTGTGAAAAACTGCACGCTTCTTTGCGGGCACCCGCCCGTTACTCACGAAAGGGATCTGTCATGACAGACGAAAAAGTTGAAACCGGTGACTCGGCAAAGCAACAGGATTCTTTGACCCCCGATCAGGAACAAGACACGTTGGCTTCGGAAGAGTCGGGCGGCGAAAGCTGGCAGGAAGAACTTCCGCCGGAAGACGATTTTCAGGATCAAGACAATTTACAAGAAGAGCTTGTTGACGAAATTATCCCTGCTGATGAGGAGCAAGCCGGCCAAGAAGGTCGTCGCGGCAAGGGTATCGTTGTTGCCGTTCTTCTCATTGGCGCCGCGCTTGTCGGCGGCCTTGCCTATTTCCAGTTCTCGGGTGGTGATGATCAGGAGGCGGGACGCCTTCTTCCCGTTTCGACCCAGCTGAATATCAAGGAAATCCGCGATGCTGCCCGTCAAGTCAAGACGGATGCTTCCGATAAGGCCGTTGCCGCTGCCGAAGCGACAGGCAAGGTTGATATGAACGTGTTGTTCCATCAGGCCCAGCAAAAGGCTGCGGCAGGCGGCGCGGCTCTGCCATCAAAAGATGGCTCGCCGGTAGCGACCGAAAAACCCGAAATGGCCGAGACAACAAGTGAACTTCTTTCGACGTCCGACCAAGAGGTTGTCCGTCCTTTGCCGCCTCCGCCCTCCATCCCCGCGCTTCGTGAAAACAAAGTGGAAAAAGTCGAAACGATCCCTGTGAAAAAGGAAGACATTCAGGCTTTGGTTCCGAAGAAAGAAGAAACGGTTTCGGCCAAGGAAAGCGCTGCGGCTGCCGCGGCTCTTTCCGCCCAGACAGAAGCGCGGCTGAAGGGACTGCAAGACCAGATCGAGACGCTTAAGGGCGCGCTTGATAAGGCGATGCAGAACAACACGCAGCTTCTTGCCCGCATTGAATCGATGCAGGCCGCCCCCCCAACCGCTACGGCTGTACAAGAAACGGCTGGGTTGCAGGAGCGTATCGCGCAGCTGGAACAAAAGCTGGCGGCCCAGTCGAAGGCGAAGCCCGCTACGCCTGTGAAAGAAAAGGCCATCCTCGCCGCCAAGGAAGAGCTGGCTTTGCCAGAGCCTTCCTTTTCTGTTTTAGACCCGTTGGCCGTGGGGCAGGACGAGCTGTTAAAGGAAAAGCCGGCAGAGAAGTTGGCAGAGAAGCCCGTCGTGAAAAAGGCCGTCAAGAAGCCTGCCCCGAAGAAAAAGGTTGTGGCGGCAGCGCCCGCCCCTTGGGTGCTTCGTGCGGCGACGCCTGATGCGGCGTGGGTCTCGGTCTCCCGCGAAAGTCAGGAACTTCGCCGCGTTGCGGTGGGCGATGATCTGGACGGCCTTGGAAGGATCAAGGAAATCCGCCAGAGCGGCGAAAAGTGGGAGCTCGTTGGCGAAAAGAGCACTTTGCGCTAACGTTTTCAGCACAGGGACGATAGAAAGAGGGGGCTTGCCCCCTCTTTTTTGTTCTCTTTTTTTACTGAAATTAAACAGGTTTTTAATTGTTTGTAGGACAATTATCATGAAAGAATAGCGTGTGAGGGGCTGTTTTCCGTTTCGAGCCTCCTGGAGGGTAACGATGACATCATTTAATCAATCCGTTCATAGATCCATTTGGCGCGTTGCCGGACTCTCTGCCACGCTTTTTTTCGCGGGCGTTGATCAGGCTTTTGCGCAGACGTTTGGTAATATTCTGTGCAACGCACAGGCCGCCGGTGAAAGTTACCCCTTGCTGCTGAGCGCCATCGCGTACATCGCGGGTGCCTTTGCTGCCGTGCGAGGCGTCCTGATGCTTAAAAAACATGCCGAGAATCCAAACCAACCGCAAGTTGTTCCGGCGATGGCGCATCTGTTCGGTGCGAGCTTTTTGATCGCGCTTCCTTCTTTTGCCGGCGTCATTCAAGATTCCTTGATGGGCACGCTGCCCGCCGAGAGCTCCTTTGGTTGCACCGTCGGGGCTGTGACAGGGGCGACCGGCGGCCTTGATGTCATGATGACGAATTTCGTGAAGAATATTCACGGGCCGATGACGAGTCTCCTTTCCATGATCAGCGTGCTTGTGGGGCTCACCTTTATCGTCAAGGGATTGCTTGCGGGCGTCAAGACGGGGACGGATCCCCGCGCCGCGAGCCCCAAGAGCATCATCGTTCATCTCGTTATCGGCGCCATCCTGATTTCCATCGGCGGCGTCTTGCCCGATATTCTGATGACGCTGTTTGGGGCGGGTGATGTGAGCAACATGAGCAACTTCTCCATTCTGGGCTGGTCGGGGATCAGCAGTTTGGGCGGCGACATGACGGCGGCCAACAATGCGGCCAAGGCCATTTTGGCCTTTGTCCAGATTGTCGGTCTCATCGCCTTCCTGCGGGGCTGGCTGGTCGTCAAGGCGGCTATCGAGGGCGGGGGGCAGGCGACGATCCCCCAAGGGATAACGTTTATCGTTGGCGGCGCGATGGCCATCAATATCGACGTTATGCTGAGCGTTCTGGACAGTACCTTCGGGACAGGGATCATCGGTTGATACGGTTAATTAATGCCTTGTTAAGACTTTC
>DNGD01000212.1 GCA_003486725.1 Rhodospirillaceae bacterium | reverse complement strand
GAAGCTTGACGAGATACTCGACGGGTTTTTTGGTGGTGTGGTCGCGGTAAACACCGATATGGCCGACGCTTGAGGTGGGGATCAGCTCCATGAGCGGCTCGGACATTCCAAGACCGGCCCGCAGGATGGGGACAATGGTCGGTGGGGTGCCGGACAATACGGGCGCGTTCATCGGCGCGACAGGCGTATGAATGCTGGTGGTCGTCATCGGCAGATTGCGCAAGGTTTCATAGGTCATCAGCAGCGTGATTTCGCGCAGCAGCCCGCGAAAACCGATCGACGGGCGTTGCTTGTCGCGCATTTGCGTCAGTTTGTGCGCGATCAGCGGGTGGTCGATCAGATGGAGCGTCGGAAACTCGGCTGTCATGGGCATGCTCCCGTTTTTAAATAAGGCCTTCTCACCATAGACTTGTTTGCGCCATAAAAAAAGGCGGGGAATGATCCCCGCCTTTTTTATTAGATTTTGAAGATTAGTGGAAAACAGGCGTGCTGTTTTCCGCATCATAGTCTTCAAACACAGGAGACTGCATGCCTGTCTGTGTGCCAAGCTGCTTGGCGCGGTACTGACGGTATACGCTGCGCATCTGGGCATAGAAGTCGAGCGATCCTTCGCGCAGAGCATCGTAGCCTTCGATGTTCGCTTCGCGACGGGTCAGCGCCGAAGCAGCGGTGCTGGTGATCGCGAACGTGTCCTCGGTTGTCGTATCGCCGTAAGCGACAATGTATTTCCAAGGTGACATGACGGTATCAACGCCAAGGCCAACCGCATCACGCAGGTTCGACGGGCCAAAGAGCGGCAGCACGAGGTAGGGGCCTTCGCCCAGACCCCATACATGCAACGTCTGACCAAAATCGCCGGACTGGCGGGGCATGCCCCAATCGCTGGCGACTTCAAACATACCCGCACCACCGACCGTCGTGTTCACAAGGAAACGGCTGAGGGTTGTGCCGGCGTTGGTGACTTCGCCTTGCATCAAATTGTTCGCGAAAATGACGGGTTCCGCCATGTTGCGCAGGATCGCCGCGATCCGGTCGCGCAGTGGCGGCGGAACGGTGACGCGATACAGCTCGGCCATCGGGCGAATCAGCAAACGATCAAGGAAATCGTTGACGTCAAAAATGGCGCGGTTGACGGGCTCGATGGGGTCATTGACCCCATTGATTTCCGCTCTTTCGGCACCGGATTTCGGCATCGACGAACAACCGGAAAGCGCCAAAAGCGCAACAAAAGAAAGGGAAATAATGTGACGTTTTATCATCATGGTTAACCTCAGATATCCTCACTGGAGCGTTTAGAATCATGCCCCTTCAAAGAATGTTTAAAGGATTGGAGCCCGCCTAGCAAGACGGGAAGCACCAGGAACGTGCATAGCAGCGAATATAACAGGGCGATTGTTAACAATTCCCCCATCGAACGGGTGCCGGTGTGTGAAGATAAAGAGAGTGATCCAAAAGCCACAAGTGTGGTTCCTGCGCTAAACAGGACCGCGCGCGCCATGCTGGAGGAGAGCGGATTCGTCTGCCCGTTTTTCCAATAAGTTATAAAGTAGATGGCATAGGAAACACCCAGCGACAAGAGCAGCGGCAGGGCGATCACGTTGGCGAAGTTTAACGGCAAGTTAATCGCTTTCATGGTCGCCAGCGTTAAGATTCCAGCAAGGATTAGCGGGAAAATCAGCAGAAAAACGTCACGCGCCCTGCGTAAAACGATCCAGCCGAGCAGAGAAATAAACAGGATGCCCAACGCGCCAGCCTCGATAAAGGCGCGCGAGACGGTCTTGCCGGATTCTTGAATCGAAATCGGTGCGCCCGTGGCCGTGGGCGCAACCTTGCGGACGACATCGGTAAAGGCGGTCAGCACGCGATGATCACGGGCGTCGCCTTTGGCGTAGACTTCTATTTTCGCGCGGCCATCTTCCGTAATCCAGTCGCGACGTAGATCGTCGGTGATGGAATCCAGCGTGGCGGACTCGCCGTTGAGGAGAAGGGACACACGCTTCAAATGGTCGACCATGCCGCCGATCATGTTGCGCTTCAGTTTGGCCAGCAGGCTGATGCTGTCCCGCTCCACGACCTTGTCCAAGGCGTCGGCCAGCTTTTGCGCCTCAAGCTTATCGGGGCCTAAGGCACGCAGCGCGGCGGCGGTTTTCGTCATGGCGGCCAGATTATCTTCATCAGAAGGCGGGATGAGGATGGCCTCGGGGGAAAGCGTGGGATCCAACAGGAACTTGGTATCCGCGATCAGCGCGAGCTTGGCTTCTTGGTTCGATGGAACGAAGCTTGCCAGCGTGATCGTGTGGTCGACCTCCGGCAAGGCATCGATCTTGACGGCAAGCGCCTTGGCTTCGTCCAGCGAGGGAGCTAGAATCTGGATCACATAGGGGCTGGCGGCGGGATCCTTCATAATATCGAAAAGGGTCGAGACGGATTCCGTGTCGGGATTTTTCAGGTTAAGCGGGTCGAAATCAAAGCGCACCTGCGCGGCAAAGACTAGAGCAACAAGCGAAACCACGCCCGTCACCATCAACAGCTTCTTGCGATGCGCAATCAGGAAGGCATCAATCGGTTTGGCCCACGCATAGCCGATATCCTCCGGCTCCGCTGGCGGTTTGAATATCGCGAGCAGTGCGGGCAGCAAGGTGACGTTCAGAATGAAGGCGATGACCATGCCTGCGCCTGCGATCAGGCCTAGCTCGGACACGCCGCGATAACTGGTGGGGATAAACGCTATAAAGCCGATGATGGTAGCGGCGGCGGCCATGGAAAGCGGCGCGGCGATCAGTCGTGCGGTGGACAACATCGCCTTGGTGCGATCCGGCTCCTTGTGGTGCTCATCGCGGAAGCGCACGCCGAACTGGATGCCGAAATCGACGGCCATCCCGACAAACATCACGGCAAATGCCACGGAAATAAGGTTAAGCGAACCGATGGCCGCGATGGCAAAGGCGGTGGTGGCAACAAGCCCGACGCCCAGCGTGATCAAGATCGGAATAATCAGGCGGAAAGAGCGCAGCGCAAGATAGAGCAGGGCGAAGACCAGAACAACGGAGACGATGGTCGCGGTGGTGGTGCCTTCCGCGACGCTCGCAAACTCTTCATCGTTCAGCGCGACGGAGCCGGTCATGCGTACGGTCACGCCGTTTTCGGGCGTCAGTTTCAATTCTTGGGCGAGGGCGCGTACGGCTTCGCGCGCCTTGCTGCCAGGGGACAGTGCGGTGAAATCCAGAACGGGCTGCGTCATGATAAACTTGCGTGTGTCGCGCAGCGTGGGTGCGCGGCTGGACATCATGCTCTGCCACGGCAGACGTGCATCCGCGCCTTCCAGATTGGCCAGCAGCACTTGCGCGATCAAATCAAAAGACGGCGCGATGGCTTTGTATTCCGTCTGGCCGTGCTTCACGCCTTGGGTGGCAAGCGCCATGGTCTCAAACAACCCTCGCAGCGAAGGATCTCTGGCCAGCGAACCCATCATGGGTTGTGCGGCGACGAGAACGTCCAGAAGCTCGCCCAGTTCTTCTTCGGACATAAGCAACAGGCCGTGTTTATGGAAATAGGCAAGCGAGTCGGGGCGCGTCACCGTCTTGAACAAATCGGGCTTGGCCGCCAGTTCTTGCGCCAAGGTTGCGGCAGCGCTCTCGGCCAGATCGGCATTGAGGCCGTCCACGACAATGGCGAGGCGATCCAGCTTTTGCGGAAAGGCGGCGTCCATTTCCTTTTC
>DNGD01000211.1 GCA_003486725.1 Rhodospirillaceae bacterium | reverse complement strand
CGCCCGATGGCCGAGCTGTATCGCGTCACCGTTCCGCCGCCACTGCGCGACCGGATCGCGGCGATCCTGCGCAACATGGCGGAACCCGTCATTTTCGCGAACAATTTGATGCAAGGCGAAGTCACGAACGCCGGCACAACCCTCAGCCGTTTCCTTGTGAACACGACAGTCGGTGGTGCGGGTATGTTTGAAGTCGCCAGCGATTGGGGCATGCCCCGCCAGTCCGGCGATTTCGGCCAGACGTTGCATGTCTGGGGTCTGGGCGAAGGCCCCTATCTCGTGCTACCGCTCTTTGGCCCTTCAAACGTACGTGATGCGGTTGGCCTTGGCGTTGACACGGTCATGTCTCCTTGGAAATACATTGTCGCTTACGGCGATACGACAACCGAGGACACGTTCGCGATCACCAGCACCGCTGCTTCGGCGCTGACACGTCGCGAAGCGAACATCGAAGGCTACGATGCCTTGCGTGAAGGTTCTCTCGACTTCTATGCCCAGATGCGCAGCGTGTACCGTCAGTACCGCGCCAAGCAGCTTGGCACACAGATGGGGATGCAATCCCCTGTGTTTGAAGACTACGATGCGGAAAACAGCACGCCTGTTTTTCACTAATCTTCAAAATCTAATAAAAAAGGCGGGGATCATTCCCCGCCTTTTTTTATGGAGCAAACAAGTCTATGGTAGGCGGGCAATAGCCAAAAAAAAAACAGGATCACACCTATGACAACCGAGTTTCCGACACTCCATCTAATCGATCACCCGCTGATTGCGCACAAGCTGACGCAAATGCGCGACAAGCAACGCCCGTCGATCGGCTTTCGCGGGCTGCTGCGTGAAATCACGCTGCTGATGACCTATGAAACCTTGCGCAATCTGCCGCTGACGACCGCCAGCATTCAAACGCCTGTCGCGCCTATGAACGCGCCCGTGTTGTCAGGCACCCCGCCAACCATTGTCCCAATCCTGCGGGCCGGCCTTGGTATGTCCGAGCCGCTCATGGAACTCATCCCCACCGCAAGCGTTGGCCATATCGGTGTTTACCGCGATCATACCACCAAAAAGCCCGTCGAGTATCTCGTCAAGCTTCCCAAAAATAACGGCCAGCAATACATCGTCGTCGATCCCATGCTGGCAACGGGAAACTCTCTGGTGCACGCCTGCGACGTTTTGAATGACCATGGCGTCTCCGACAGCCAGATCCGCGTGATGGCGCTTGTCGCCGCCCCCGAAGGCGTGAAAGTTTTTACGGAAGCACATCCCACGATTTCCGTCTATTGCGCGGCCTTGGATGGCCATCTGAACGAAAGCGCCTATATCGTGCCGGGATTGGGTGATGCTGGCGACCGCATCTTTGGCACTTATGGTTAATGCGACAATCAGCGTCAATATAGCCAAACACAGGGAAAAGCCGTAAGATCGCCGCGAGAGCGCCTTTACATTTTCCTGAGCGGATTTATTCATGCAAGATGACATTCTCCTTCCTCGCATTCTTTTGACGAACGATGACGGCATCGACGCGCCCGGTCTTGCGATGCTCGCCAAAATTGCGGCACCCTTTGCGCAAGAGATATGGATTGTCGCCCCCGATGAGGATCAAAGCGGCGCAAGCCAGCGCATTTCGCTTCGCCAACCACTCAAAGTCACCCCGCGCGGCGAGCGTTCCTTTGCGGTTACAGGAACACCGTCCGATTGCGTCGCACTCGCGCTCGATCATCTTATGGCCGATGCGCGGCCAAACCTTGTTCTCTCCGGCATCAATTCCTCCACCAATATCGGCGACGAAGTCGGCTTGTCCGGCACCGTTGGCGCGGCGATGACCGCGCTGATGCTGGGCGTGCCCGCCATCGCCATCAGCCAGCAAGAGCCCGCGCGCGGCAAGACGCCGTGGGAGACCAGCGCGCATGTGTTGCCGTCCGTTCTAGAGCGCTTGCTGGACGAAGGCTGGCGCAAGGAGACGTGCCTGTGCGTCAACATCCCCGACTATCCGCCCGACGAGATCAAGGGCTATGCGTGGGCGCGGCAAGGCCACAAGAACGTCACGCGCGTGAACAGCAGCCGGCGCATCAGTCCACGCGGTGAGGAATATTTCTGGCTGTCGCTGGAGCGCAAAGACCCTGTCCCCCTGCCCACGGGCGAGGCCGCCATTCTGAGCCGTGGCGAGGTCGCGATCACCGCCCTGTCCCTGGATCGCAGCCTCGAGATTGCCAAGCCCCCCGTTCGCTTCAAGCCGCGCGCCGAGTTGGTCGATCATGAATGACGATCTCCCCACCGATTTGATGATTTCGGCGCAAATTCGCATCGCCGCGAGGCAGGGCGTGCCCATCGTTGTGACGCACAGGGGCGATTCTTCATCTGGCTCAATATACTTGAAAATCAATTTGTTGAACGGAACAGCTCATGTATTGAATCAGGTTCGTTTGGAAGATGAGCGCGTTTGGGTTTATACGTTGAGCGACACCCCCCTTGATGAGCGGGAGGCCGACAAGTATCTGGAAAGCCAAATCGATTTCGACCCCGATTTGTGGGTTATTGAAATTGAAGACCGTCAGGGCCGTCACTGGTTCGACGGACGGATTTTAAAATCCACATAAGAAAAGAGAATTAACGATAAGAAATACCTTGCTTTCCCGCCCCCAAAGTCGCTTAAAATCATCGCCGGAAGACAGATTCTTGTATCAGGAGCACAAAAAGAAATGACCGAGACACCCCCCCAGGCCACCCCCGGAATGCCCCCCGAAATGCCCATGTTCTATTCTTCTATCCGTCCCTTGGACATGGAGAAGGATGGCGGCATGTTTGTCTCCGCCCCCAAGAACTTCAACTTTGCCGCCAAGACGAACGCGGTGCCCCTGTTGGTGGACGAATTCCCCATGGCTGCCGCCCATTACCCCATCGTTTTTGCCGCCGGTGACTCGCCTGTCCCTGCCGCCGTCGTAGGCGTGAGCAACGATACCAACCTGTTTCTGGATGACAACGGCCAATGGCTGGGCGGCAGCTACCTCCCCGCCTATGTCCGTCGCTATCCCTTCCTTTTGATGGATGACCCCAACCAGAAGCAATATGTGCTGTGCATCGATGAAACCAGCGAGATGCTGGCCAC
>DNGD01000030.1 GCA_003486725.1 Rhodospirillaceae bacterium | reverse complement strand
CGCTGCTCGATCATCTGGATCTTTTGGCCAAACGCGAGCGCACACAGCTGATGAAACTATGCGGCGTGGACAGCGAAGACCTCACCGACATGATTACGGAAATCCGTGCACTGTCGCCCAAACCCGCCGTTTCCTTCGCGTCCGATGCCGCGCCACCGATTGTGCCCGACGTGCTGCTTATTCCGCTCGCGGGTGGTGGCTGGCATATCGAGCTAAACAACGACACGCTGCCGCGCGTTTTGGTGAATGAACCGTTTTACGCCAAGATCATCGGCGGGGCACGCGTGGCTAACGACAAGGCCTATCTCTCCGAGAAATGGCAGCAAGCCAATTGGCTCGTCAAAGCTTTGCATCAACGCGCCACGACGATCCTGAAGGTCGCGTCTGAAATCGTGAAGCAACAGGACAAGTTTTTCGTCTATGGCGTACAGCATTTAAAGCCGCTGATCCTACGCGATATCGCCACCGCCATCGAAATGCACGAGTCCACCGTCAGCCGTGTCACGCAGAACAAATATATCGCCACGCCGCGCGGGATGTTTGAGCTGAAATATTTCTTCACCGGCGCGCTGCCCTCCACTGGCGGCAGCGAGAGCGTTTCAACGCTGGCGGTGCGTGAGCGCATCAAGGCGCTGATCGATGCCGAAACGCCAAAAGATGTTCTCTCCGATGATCGATTGATGGACTTGCTGCGCGCCGAAGGCATCGACATCGCACGGCGCACCGTCGCCAAATACCGCGAGAGTCTGAACATCCCCACCTCCGCCCAACGCCGCCGCGAAAAGCGGGAAGGTTAAGTTCACACGTCGCCGTCTCGACAAACCGCATCGTTTCCCCTATTCTCTTCTTTCAAACCGAAACGCCTTGTCGAGGCCTCCTCATGCCTTTCCGCTTTCAAAAACGCCTTAAATTGCTGAAAGGCCTGACGCTGAACCTCAGCAAGGGCGGCGCGTCGGTAACTGTCGGGAAAAAAGGCGCGGGCATCAATATTGGCAAAAACGGCGTGACGGGTAATGCGGGCATTCCGGGCACGGGGATCTCGTACCGCGAGAAACTGTCCGGCAAACCGCTCGCCTCACTGGCGCAACCTCTGTTTTGGCTTTTGCTAATCGCCCTTATCGGTTTCGTCCTTGGCGGCGGGTCGCTGGAGGCCGTCCTCAAAAATCTACTCGCGCTTATCCAACCCTAACAGGAGGAACGGTCATGCTTGAAGAATTCAAAGCCTTTATTGCCCGCGGCAATGTGATTGATCTGGCCGTCGGTATCATTATGGGGTCGGCCTTTACGGCCATCGTCTCCTCACTTGTCAGCGATGTGATCATGCCCCCCATCGGCATCGTCCTTGGCGGGATCGACTTCTCCGACTTCTTCATCGCGCTGAATGGAGAGTCCTATGCGACGCTGAAGGCCGCCAAGGATGCGGGCGCGGCCACGCTCAATTACGGCATCTTTATCAATGCCATTATCCAGTTCGTGATTGTGGCTTTTTCTGTGTTCATTCTGGTGAAGCAGGTCAACCGTCTGCAAAAGAAGAAAGACGCCGCCCCTGTCCCGACCCAAGACCAAATCCTTTTGGCGGAAATCCGCGATCTGTTAAAAAAACAGGGATAAATGTCAAGATAAATCAAGGGGAGCGCGGCGGGCGAGTCGCCACGCTTGACTCCTTGCGCGGGAAGGCTATCTTGGCATCCCTGCCTCTGGCTTTATCCGCCAAGGCATTGTTCGACCCCAGTCTCTCGCCTTTTCTTGGAGGGACTAACGATCAAAGGGTCTTTTCGTAACGATCAACTTTTTTAGGTTTTCCATGCAACTTTCCGTTAAAGGCAAGCAAATCGACGTTGGCGACGCTCTACGCCAGCACGTTCAAACGCAACTCAGCGAAATCGTTGGCAAGTTCTTCAGCGAATCGCTGGATGCGCAGGTCACGTTCTCGCGCGAGGCGCACATGTTCCGCGCCGACATCACCGTTCACGCAGGCCGCGGGATTGTCCTGCAAAGCAATGCGAGCGCGGTTGAGCCCTATCCCGCCTTTGATCAAGCCGCCGAGCGTATGGCCGAGCGTCTGCGCCGTCACAAGAACCGCTTGAAGAAACATCATCAAGAACCACAGGCTGCCGAGGCCGTCATTGCGCACGCGTTCGTCTTGAACGCCGAGCAAGCCGACGAAGCCGAAGTCGGAAACGACCATCCGCTGGTCGTCGCGGAAATGACCACGCCGATCGAAACGTTGACCGTCAGTCAGGCCGTTATGCGTCTCGACTTCGGCGATCTGCCCGCCTTGATGTTCCGCAACAAGGCCCATGGCGGTCTGAACATGATCTATCGTCGCGCCGATAACAATATCGGTTGGGTCGATCCATCCGACATCGCGAAAGCGTAAAGGCGCACTGACCATGAACAAACCCGTGTCGCTTTGTGATTTACTCGGCTCCGATGCCGTTATGGCCGGACTCGAGGCGACAGACAAAAAACAGCTGATCCAGACGCTGTCCCGCCATGCTTCGGCACAGTGGGGCGTTGAAGAACATGTTCTGTTCGATGTTCTGTGGGAACGCGAGAAACTAGGCACGACAGGCGTCGGCCAAGGCATCGCCATCCCGCACGGGCGCGTGGCCGGTCTAGAGACGGTGCGGGGCTTCTTCGCCCGTCTGGCAAGCCCCATCGACTTTGATTCCGTGGATGGACGCCCTGTTGATCTCGTCTTCCTGCTCTTGGCACCGGAATCCGCCGGCGCCGATCATCTGCACGCGCTGGCCGCGGTCTCCCGCGCCCTGCGTAACACGGCTTTGTGCGATCAGTTGCGTAGCGCCAAAGACGCAGCAGCCATAAACGCCTTGCTCAACAAGGCCTCACTCGCCGAAGCCGCCTGAAAAACACGCCCCGCCCCTCTCGTCCGTGATTAAGGCTTGACAGAGGGGGGGCGTTTTTGGCCACATAGCGTCATGACACCACAGCCTCCCAAGAAAAAACGGAAACAGACAGAGTCGGAATGGCCAGCCCTTCTTTTGGGCTGGATTTTTATTCTCGTCGTTCTCTTTGGAATTGTTTTTATGGTGCTGCACGCCAAACCCGAAAAGAAGTGGGTTTGCAAAACGGTCGGACGCACACCGTCGCTGACGCAATTCGGCTCCTGCCATAAAGAATAGGCGCTCAACAGCAAGCATGCGAACCGCGTGCTTATCAGCCCCCATCACCATCACTATTCGTCTTCCCGTATATCCGTCATCCCGCACAAACGGCGTGCCCTCGTCGCGCCGCGCTTGCGGCGCGCGAAAAGAGGGGGCACGACGTGCTGATGCGGGATCTCGAGCGGGTTGAGAAAGAACGGGATGACGAGAATGATCGTATATAACGATCTCGAGATCCCGCATCTTGCATGCCGGCATCGAGAACCTGTTTAGAATCTCGGATCGGCACAGGATTTTTGTTCGGTTTCGAGGATCGCAGCGCAGCGTACGTTTAAGTACGTGCGCAGCGGATCGCAGAAAACGGGCAAAAAGCCAAAGCCGAGGCGAGATTATAAATAGGTTCTACGCGATTGTGTCGAGCAGCGATTCTTCAAGTCTCTTTTCCGTCGCGATTACTTTTGCATTCGCTTTGAAGGATAATTCGGCCATCATCGTGTCGACAATCTCTTCAACCAAATCCACATTCGGTGCGGCGATCAATCCCTCTTCATTCGCGTAAGGACTGCGCTCATCGCGCATAACGATATACGGATTTTCACGCGCGACAGTTTGCGTGCGCACGCCTAAATGATTGTCGCCGACATCATTTGATAACGTGATCACATCGGTGGGTTGATACGATGTCGCGTTTTCTGCAGGCGCTGCGGGCAAACGCCCTGTTGACGAAGCATTAACTATATTCGTCGCGGCATTGCTTAAACGCGCGATCGCTGCATTCATTCCCGATACCGCTGTGCTGAAAACGCTAGACATGCCTGTTTTCCTTATAAAAAACGACGACTCACTTTTTCTAACTTTACGAATTATACACGATTACGGTTAATAGTTTCTCAATAAAACCTACGAAAACCCTAAGTTTTCAGCCAAAAAATCGTATTTATTTTTGAAAAAAGTTCTTCCTATTAACTCCAGATTCAGCAATCGGCGGTAAGGTGAATATATCAAGGATGAAAAAGAATCTTTGATCAAACAAGAGAAGTCACGAACCGAACCATCGCCGCCAAAGAGAAATCGAAGCGGCAAACTCGAACCAAAGAGAAGTATCATGGCACAGGAATTCGACTATCAGTATCTTGCTCCGTCAGCCGATGAAACGCTGGAACGCCTCATCGCGATGACCAACCAGACCAATCTGGTTGCGCTTGACAAGACACTAGCCGCCATCCGTCGTCAGTCCGGCAGCTACGCCGCCGCCGCCGCCCGCGTGGGCAGCATTGGCGAACGTATTGTCCGTGCAGCGCACGAGGTAGGCTTGACCCTGCCAGCGCATCAGCGCGCGGTTTAAACCGGCCTCCTCACAAGTTTCGGTTGCCATTTCGGCAGCCACAACAGAGGGCCCGCGAAAGCGGGCCCTCAACTTTTTGCAAAAAGTTACCAAATCCTTCGATTATGGTTAGCAAATCCTTTGAATCCGGTTACGTTTCCCTTAACTGATCCCGCGCATAACTTTTCTGTCCTTCTACACTCTTCCTTCCCGTCATCCCCGCCCCGCAGCAAGTGCGGGGCAGGCTCCAGCGGGGATCCCGTTTTCTTTTTACAAAAAGTTACCAAATTCTTCGATTATGGTTAGCAAATCCTTTGAATCCGGTTACGTTTCCCTTAATCTTGCGGCAATGTGAATCACTTCAAAGGAAATCCCCCATGCAGTTCACCAATGTTCTGATCGGCACGCCCTGTTACGGTGGCATGGTCACCCATGTTTACATGCAATCCGTGTTGAAGATGATGGCCTATGGCGCGAGCCGGAACATCATGTTCACGCTGGGGCTGCTGGCGCACGATTCACTGGTGCCGCGCGCGCGCAACACGCTGATGGCGAAATTTCTGGACACGCCGGGTCTCACCCATCTTTTTTTCATCGATGCCGATATCGGTTTTGATCCTGAGGCGATTGGCCGTCTGCTCGACAGGGATCAAGAAGTCGTCGCGGGCATGTATCCGCTGAAGGTCGTGCACTGGCCTCAAGTCGCCAAGCATGCCGCCACCGCCTCCGAAGAAGAATTGCCGCACACGGGATTGAATTACGTGGGCATCCCGTGCAAAGGCGACGAGCTGGAAGAAAAAGACGGCTTCGTGACGGGCAGCTATGCGGGCACAGGCTTTATGCTAATTAAGCGCAGCGCCGCCGAGAAAATGGTCGCCGCTTATCCCGAGACGAAATACAAGATGGCGCAGACCTATCCCATCCCGAAGAATCCAAGTCAGAACAATTATAATCTATTCGATTGCATCATCGATCCCGACACAGGCACATATCTAAGCGAAGACTTCACCTTCTGCCGTCGTTGGCGGCAGCTCGGCGGAAAAATCTGGCTGGACCGCGAAACCAAGCTTACCCACGTCGGCAACTTCCAGTTCGAAGGCAACCCCGCGGATTCGATGAAGTTCGTTTAACGTTCCCGTCATTGCGAGCGGACACGCGCGAAGCGCGTGGGAGCGCGGCAATCCAGCGCCGCGCGTCTGCGCGGCATATGAGTCTTCTGCGCTGCAGACGCAGCGCAGCTGGATTGCCACGTCGCTACGCTCCTCGCAATGACGATAATTTATCGGAAAGGAACCCGACCCCGAACACCGTTCATCTCTTCTTGCAACGACGCATATTCGGGATCATCGACAGCGATCAAATTGTGCCGCAGGAAAAAGTCGATCATCACCAGATTGCAGTTGAACTTGAAGCGGTCGGTCTCGCGCACGATCTGCATCACCTCGGCGGCTTGCATCAAGGTGAAGCTTTCCACCTCGCCGTCTGTGTTGGCGGGCACGACGCCTTCCGGCATTTCCAGATCGAACACGAACAGACAATCGTTGCGTAGGCCCTTCATCTTTTCCAACTGATAGGACAACACGCCCACGGGCACGGCGCGCGCGATAATCGCCGCGTCCAGCCCCGCCTCCTCATAGGCTTCCTTGGCGAGGTTTTCCTCGACCGTGAAGCCCATCGGCAACCCGCCGCCGATCATGTTGTCCAGCTTGCCCGGATCGATGCGGCGATCCAGCGCGCGCTTCGCGACCCACAGATGGATTCCGTCCGCCTTGCGCACAAACCCGTTCGCATGCACGCCAAAGCCCTTGCAGCCGAACCACGGGATCGCGGCGCGATCGATCCGCGCCAGAGGCGTATCGCCCCATTTCTCGATCACGGGGTATATCTCGCCGTGCAGGGGCAC
>DNGD01000218.1 GCA_003486725.1 Rhodospirillaceae bacterium | reverse complement strand
GGATAAAATGTTAGAGATCAAAAATCTTTGTGCCGAAATCGAAGGCAAGGAAATCCTGAAGGGGCTGTCGCTCTCGCTGCCCAAGGGCGAAGTGCACGCGATCATGGGGCCTAATGGCGCGGGAAAATCCACGCTGTCTTATGTGCTGGCGGGGCGTTCGGGCTACACTGTCACAAGTGGCAGCGTGACGCTGGACGGGAAAGATTTGCTGTCCTTGCCGCCGCATGAACGCGCTGCGGCGGGCGTGTTTCTGGCCTTTCAATATCCGGTCGAGATCCCGGGCGTCACCAACATGAACTTTTTGAAAAATGCGCTGAACGCTATTCGCAAGGCGCGTGGCGAGAGCGAACTGGACGCCATGCAGGTGGTGAAAGTCCTTCGCGCCAAGGCCAAGGCGATCGGCATGAGCGNNCGGCTTTTCGGGCGGCGAGAAAAAGCGCAATGAGGTGCTGCAGATGGCGGTGCTGGAGCCGCGTTTGTGCATTCTGGATGAAACCGACAGCGGCCTTGATATCGATGCCTTGCGCATTGTGGCGGACGGCGTGAATGCGCTGCGCAGCCCTGATCGCTCGATGCTGGTCATCACGCATTACCAGCGTCTTTTGGATTACATCAAGCCCGACCGCGTGCATGTTTTGGCGGCGGGCAAGATCGAGCGCAGTGGCGGGCCGGAACTCGCGCTGGAGCTGGAAGAAAAAGGTTATGGCGAGTTGAGCAAAGCGGGGGCGGCATGAGCCCAGCGCAATGCGCCGTTGTGTTTGACTGGAACGGGACGCTTCTGGCGGACACGCAGCTGTGTCTGGATTCCGCAAACAAAGTCATCGTGACATTCGGCGCGACGCCCGCGACGTTGTCGCAATATCGTAAGGCTTATGAGATGCCGCTCAAGCACCTCTATCAACGGTTGGGGTGTGACGAAGTCGAGTTGGCCGAACGCCCGCAAGAGGTTTTTGCTTTGTGGAGCAAGCATTATGATGCGCACGTCCACAAAACGCGCTTACGGCGCGGGGCGAAGGGTCTTTTGAACGCGATCAAGGGAAAAGGCCATCGCGCGGCCATCCTCAGCAATCACACGGTCGAGATCATCACGGCGCAGGCGCAGCGCCTTTCCGTCGATCACTTTTTTGATGATGTTTTGGCCAACCAAAATCATGAGATTCATTCCATTATGCACAAAGCTGATAAGGGAAGCCGTTTGAAACATTATGTTGATCGTCACGGCATTCGCAAGGCGCTGGTGATTGGCGATTCTGTGGAAGAGATCGAAATTGCGCATGTGTACGGCTTTTTGGGAGTTGGTCTTGCGGGCGGGTTTACGTCGGCGGCGCGTCTTCGCGCGGCCAAGCCGGACTTTATGATTAATTCGCTGACGGAGATGCCGGAGATTGTTGCAAAAGCCTTTGGGCGAGGTGCCACATGAGTGTGGCCGCTCTGATCCAGCAATCGCATGATGATAAGGAAGCGTGGCGTTACACGTCGTTGGCTGATTTTGCGGCGCAGGCATGGGGTGCCCCAACGGTTGCAGCTATGCCCGAATTACCCGCGCCGCTGACGCGCCATCGCCTCGTGATTGTGGATGGGGTATTTCGCGATGATCTTTCCGCACGCCAAGAATTGCCAAACGAGTTTTTCGATCGCTGCGAAGAAAAAGACAATTGCTATGCGCTGACTTTGTGGAACCGCACGTGCCTTGCAATTGATCCGATTGAAGTGTTGTTTGTGAACACGCATCAGGTCGCGGCAAACGAGGCAACCACCAAAATCAAGATAGCTTTGGGTAAAAGCAGCCGTTTGACGTTGATTGAACAGCATGTGGGGCTGAATGGCGCCGCGAGTGCCCGCCTGATTGAAATGGATATCGAGCTGGATGCGCAAGCGAAGCTGGTGCACGGCAAGATCGTGACGGGCGGGCAAAGCTCTCTGCATCATGCGCGGGCGATGGTGCGCGTGGCAGCGGGCGCGTTTTACGACCATTTTGCCTTGGTTGCGGGCGGCAAACTGGTGCGCTGCGAAAAGGAAGTCGCGCTCGTGGGCGAAATGGCCGAGGCGCGTTTTTCCGGTGTGATGTTGCTACGCGGCAGCGATCATGGCGATATCACGACGCTGGTGCGCCACCTTGCGCCGCACGGGATTAGCCGTCAGGTGTGCAAGACCGTTTTGGCTGACAAGGCGCGCGGCGTGTTTGCGGGCAAGGTGTTTGTGGATCAAACGGCGCAGAAGACGGATGCGTATCAGCTGTGCCGTGCGCTCTTGCTTTCCGATCAGGCCGAGATGGATGCGAAGCCGGAGCTGGAGATTTACGCCGACGACGTGAAATGCTCGCACGGCACGGCGATTGGCGATCTGGATGACAAGGCGCTGTTCTATTTGCTCTCGCGCGGGATTGACCCCGATGCAGCGCGCGCGATGCTGGTGGAGGCTTTTGTGGGCGAACTGGTGGACACGATCCAGTCGCCCGATCTGGCCGATGCGGTAAGAGATGAGGTGCAAAAATGGTTGGCTTAGCGGTGAAAAAAGACTTTCCGGTTTTTAACCAGACGTTCCACGGGCATCCGCTGGTGTATCTGGACAGTGGCGCGAGCGCGCAAAAACCGCGCTGCGTGATTACGTCCATGACGCATCTGTATGAAACGGATTACGCGAACATCCATCGCGGCGTTTATGAGCTGTCCATGCGGGTCAGCGAGCTTTACGAAGACGGACGCCGCCGCGTGCAGAAATTTTTGAACGCGGCGCATGAAGATGAAATCGTTTTCACCAGCGGTGCGACGGAGGCCATCAATCTGGTCGCGGCGAGTTGGGGCCGCACGTTCTTGAAAGCCGGTGACGAGATTGTGCTCACGCAGCTGGAGCATCACGCCAACATCGTGCCGTGGCAGCTTTTACGCGAGCAGATCGGGTTTACGATCCGCGTGGTGCCGATCCAGCCGAACGGCGATGTGCTGCTGGACGATGTCGTCGCGGCGATGAATGAGAAAACAAAGTTAGTGTCGGTGGCGCATGTCTCGAACGCGCTGGGCACCATCTTGCCGGTGGAAGGCATCATCGCGGCGGCGCATGTACGCGGTATTCCCGTGCTGCTCGATGGCTCGCAGGCCGTGAGCCATAGGCGCGTCGATGTGCAAAAGCTGGATGCCGATTTCTATGTGTTTTCGGGGCATAAAATCTATGGCCCCACGGGCATCGGCGTGCTGTATGGAAAACGCGCGATCCTCAAGACGATGCCGCCCTATCAAGGCGGCGGCGATATGATCGAAAGCGTCACGTTCGAGAAGACAACGTATCAGGAACCGCCCATGCGCTTTGAAGCGGGCACGCCGCCGATTGCCGAAGTGGTGGGGCTGCACGCCGCTTTGGATTATGTGGACGGCATCGGCATGGACGCCATCGCGGCGCATGAGGCCGATCTGCTCGCCTATGGCACAGAGAAACTGTCAGCGCTGGAGGGCGTGAGCCTTATTGGCACCGCGCCGCATAAAGCAGGCATCCTGTCGTTTGTCGTGAAGGGCGTTCATCCGCACGATGTCGGCACCGTTCTAGATAATCAGGGGATCGCGATCCGTGCGGGGCATCATTGCGCGCAACCGGCCATGGATGCGCTGGGCCTCGCCGCGACGGTGCGCGCCTCGCTCGCGCTTTATAATACGCGCGAAGACATTGACGCGCTGGTCGCGGGGATCAAAAAAGTGCAGGAGCTGTTTAAATGACCGACAATGATGATGATCTGCGCGATTTGTATCAGGATCTGATCTTGGATCACGGCAAACGTCCGCGCAATTTCCACGCGATCGAGCACGCGCATTGCGAAGCGGTGGGGCATAACCCGCTGTGCGGCGACAAGCTGGTTTTGTTTTTAACCGTGGGGCCGGAAGGACGCATCGCGGACGCTTCGTTTCAAGGCGAGGGCTGTGCGATCTCGGTCGCCTCGGCTTCCA
>DNGD01000039.1 GCA_003486725.1 Rhodospirillaceae bacterium | reverse complement strand
GCAGGGCGCATGCCCGCCTTTGTGGATACGGGTCTCAACATCGCACATGTTGATGATGTCGCGATGGGTCACTGGCTTGCGTTTGAAAAAGGCCGGATCGGCGAGCGCTATATTCTGGGCGGCGAGAACCTTGCTTTCGGCGATATTCTGGGGATCGTAGCCAAGCTGACAGGCCGCAAGGCCCCCACCATCAAGATCCCGCGCCTGCCTTTGTTCCCGCTGGCTTACGCGGCGGAAGCGATTGCACGCGTCACGGGCAAAGAGCCGTTTATCACCGTTGATGGCCTAAAAATGGCCAAGAAGAAAATGTACTTTTCATCGGAAAAAGCTAAACGCGAACTGGGCTATGCCCCGCGTCCCGCCAAGGCCGCCATCGCCGATGCCATTGTCTGGTTTAAAGAAAACGGATATTTGTAATTTCCACCCTGACAGAGACCTTTATGTCCTCCATTGAAACACCCAGCGGCAAAAACGAAACCACCGAGAATTTTCCGGTTGAAAAACTGGTAAGCCCGAAATACCGCGCCCATGTCAAAGCGTTTTACGTCTTTGCGCGCGCCGCCGATGATATCAGCGACAACCCGATGCTGACCGCCGCCGAGAAAATCGCGCGGCTGGATCATTTTGACAAAGCGCTGATGGATGATAACGATCAATCGGTTTCCAGCATTCTGCCGCTTCGCAACAGTCTGAAATTCACAGGTGTCACTCCGCAACACGCGCGCGATCTCCTTATCGCCTTTAAGCAGGATGCAACGAAACTTCGCTATGAAAACTGGCAAGAGCTTTTGGACTATTGCCGTTATTCCGCCGCGCCTGTTGGCCGCTATTTGCTGGATCTTCACGGTGAGGATCAAAGCGCGTGGGCGGCCAATGATGCGCTGTGCGCCGTCTTGCAGATTATCAACCATATACAGGATTGCGCGAACGATTATCGCATGCTGGATCGCGTCTATATTCCACTGGATATGATGGTGATAAACGGCGCTAGCGTGAACGATCTTGCGGGTTCCGTTTCGACGCCTGCCCTACGCGCAACGCTGACCACGATGCTGAACGAGATGGAGCCGCTGCTCGCGCTGGCGCAGACCTTCCCCAAACAGATCCACGATCCGCGCTTGCGTTTTGACACGGCGGTCATCGCGACCATCGCCAAGCGCCTTGACAAGGTACTGCGCACGCGCGACCCGCTCTGCGATTTTGTCAAACTTACTAGACGCCAGAAAATGACGGCGATGGCGACGGGGTTTATTCGCACATGGATTTAACATGACCGCCCTCACTTACAACGAAGCGATGGAGGATGTGCAAAGGCGCGTCAAGAAATCCGGTACCTCCTTTGCCGCGGGCATGCGCGTTCTGCCACGGCAGCGGCGCGAGGCGATGTACGCGCTCTATGCTTTTTGCCGCGAGGTTGACGATATCGCGGATGACTCGCCTACCGCGACGATCCGCGATGAAGGCCTAGCGGTATGGCAGCAGCGCGTCCGTGATTTGTTCCAAAAAGGCGCGGTCAGCGACAGCATCACCACCGCCCTTTTACCGGCCATCAAAAACTATCACCTCGTCGAAACGGATTTTCAGGCGATTATCGAAGGCATGGCGATGGATGCGCGGCAGGCCATCATCGCGCCGCCGATGCAGGAACTCGATACCTATTGCGACCATGTGGCCAGCGCCGTGGGCCGCGCCAGCGTGCGCATTTTCGGCGATGCCAGCGAAGCGGCGATGGAAGTAGCGCATCATCTAGGACGCGCGCTGCAACTCACCAACATTCTGCGTGATCTTTATGAGGACGCGCAGCGTGGGCGTCTGTATTTGCCGGAAGAACTGTTAGCTGAAAATGGCATCACGACTCGCGTGCCCTTGGACGTCCTCGCTCATCCCACCCTGCCCGCTGTTTGCCGCGCTTTGGCCAAAACAGCCCAAACGCATTTTGAGGAAACCGACAAAGCGATGGCGCAGTGCCTTCCCGCCGCCATGCGTCCCGCGCGGATTATGCGCGATTATTACCACGCGATTTACGAGGCTCTTCTTAAAAACGACTGGAAAAACCCTAGAAAGCGGGTTTCCCTGCCCTTCTGGCAAAAACTGGCGCTGGCCATAAAGGCATTGTTGGGGTAAAACGCCTTCCCATGACCCAATCCAGAACCATTCACATTATCGGTGCCGGCATGGCGGGTTTGTCCGCCGCGCTGCAATTGTCATTGATGGGACAGAAAATCACCGTCTATGAAGCCGCGCCCTATGCGGGCGGACGGTGCCGCTCGTACTATGACAAGGGCCTAGATTGCCGCATCGATAACGGCAACCATCTGGTGCTCTCCGGCAACGTCGCGGTGCAAGATTATCTCGAGCTGTCCGGTGCGAAAGAAACGGTTCTCCAGCAAAAAGAACCGATGTTCCCCTTTATGGATCTGGAGACGGGCGAGCGCTGGAACATTCGCATGACGAATGGCCTTTTCCCCCGCTGGATCTTTGATCCCAAGCGGCGCGTGCCGAACACCAAACCAACCGATTACCTTTCCGCACGGCAATTCTTGATGGCCAGCGAGGATGCCACAGTGGCGTCCTGCATGAACACCAAAGATCCACTCTTCAAGCGTTTTTGGGAGCCGATGGCGATTGCCGCGCTGAACACCGAGCTTGAAAACGCCTCGGCCTCCCTTCTCTCCAACCTGTTTGCGCAAAGCTTTGGCGGCGGCGGTGCGGCATGCCAGCCCATAACCCCCAAAGTCGGGATGTCGGAAACTTTTGTTCTGCCGTGCCTGAACACGCTTCGCCAAAAAGGCGGCGAGATCAAATTCGGTCACCGCCTGCGCGGCATTGACGTCACCAGCGAAGGCCAAGTCACCAAACTGGATTTCGGTGACAGCCTCGTCAACGTTCAACCTCAGGATTGGGTTATTCTGGCCGTCCCCGCTTGGGTAGCGCAGGAAATTATCCCGAACCTTCTGGTTCCCACAGAGTTCCGCGCTATCGCCAATGTGCATTACCGGATCGAAGTGCCGCACAATCCCGCCGGTTTTACCGGCCTTGTCGGCGGTTTGGCCGAATGGGTTTTCGTCAAACAAGGCGTTGTGTCCGTGACCATCAGCGCCGCCGATCGCTATGACGATGAAAATGCGGGTCATGAAGAATGGGCGCTCGCCGTGTGGGAGGATCTTGCCAAGCTGTTCGATCTTGACCCCGCCCGCGTGCCGCCCTGCCGCGTGGTGCGCGAAAAGCGCGCGACCTTTGCCGCCACACCCGCGCAGGATAAAATGCGCCCCACATCGTATATCGGCTGGAAAAATCTGGCGCTGGCGGGCGATTGGACCGCGACCTCCCTGCCCTCCACCATCGAAGGCGCTTTGCGCTCCGGCGTCAAGGCGGCTCAAGTCGTCATGCGATGGAGCGAGGGGTAGTTCTTATGCCTCCCCGCCATCTTCCACGCGCACGTACCATCGACCGTCGCTTGACGCGCAATATTCCCCTGCTCGCGGCCAATGAGTTTTTTGCCGAGCTGCGGTTTTACATGCCTGTCGCCGTGCTGGTGTTCCAATCAATCACTGGCAGTTATACGGCCGGTATGAGCGTGTTTGCGGTTGTCAGCTTTATGCTCGCGATTTTCGAAATCCCCACAGGCGTTTTGTCCGACAAATGGGGCCGGCGCAATACCTTGATCGTGGGCAGCGTGGCCGAGCTGGCCGCCGTCGCGTGCTATGCCGCCGCGCCGTCTTTGCCGCACAGTTTGTGGATGCTCTATCTGGGCGCAACGTTTTATGGCTTTGCGGGCGCTCTGTTCAGCGGCAACAATCACGCGATGGTCTATGAAACGCTGATCGCACTGCGTCGCACAACAGAAACTGGCAAGGCGTTGGGGCGTATTTCATCGTTGGGGCAAGCTGGGCTGGCGCTGTCTGGCGTTGCAGCGATGGCGATGTTGTGGATGGGAATGTCTTATCAGATGTTAATGATCCTCTCGCTCGGTTCGCTGATCGCCAGCATCACCCTCTCTCTTTTTACTATTGAGCCGCCGCAGCATTACATTAAGGAAGACCATCACCCCTGGCAGCATATGAAAACGGCGTTTCAGGCCATTGTCAAAAACCCGAAGCTGCGCCTTCTGTCCATCGCCTCAATGATCAGGCATAGCGGCGGAGAGTCCGCCTATTACTTTACGCCAAGTTTTATCGATAGCGTCTGGCCATCATGGTTGACGCCGCTTTATCGCACCCTTCAACATAGCCTTGGCGCAGCTGGCTTTTGGTTTGCAGGGCTGGTGATGAAACGCTTCGGCGCGTTAAAGGTTTTAACGGGGGTAACGATCATTGGCGATGCATTCGCGCTGGCAGCCTATGCCCTCGCTTCCGTCTTTTCACCCGTTATTCTGATGTCCACCCAGCTTTTCTATGCTCTTTACACGACCGCCGAGCGCACCGTTCAGCAGGAGAATTTCACGGATCAGCAGCGTTCAACCATGGGATCGATTATCTCCTTTGGCGGGCAGATTGCGATGGGCCTTGCGTCGCTAGGGCTGGGGCTGATCGCAGACACCATGACCCCCGCCGCCGCGCTGATCGTGGTGCTGGTCTTCCGCAGCGTTATCGTGAATAGCATTTACTGGAAACTGTATAAGCGCCACCGATAAGGTCTTTTTCGCCTATAGCGTGTACCGATAGACGTTCGCGCGGCTTTTGGGCGCGGGCAGGAAATTGTCTGGATCAGAACATCCACAAAAGAAATACACGACACCCATAAAGGCATTCGCCGCAATCGTGACCATGACACGCTTGGCCTTGCCCATATTTTTGGGGCAATCATTCATGGATTCATAGGAGGATGTCGCAACGGCATAGACGCCGCCTTTCACGCGGCGCGCAATTTGACTCGCCTGCGTCCAGACAACATTGGATCGTGAAAGAGTAACGGGTTGGCTCATGATTTCCTCTCAGACATAACGATGAATGATCGTGATGCTATAGAATGAAAAAGGGGCAAACAAGCCCCCCGCCGTCCATTAACCATAAGTATTCGCGTGCACCGCAGAGAGTGTGCGGAAAATAAGTGGTGGCACCGCGACTCTCTTGCCGTGACGAGCGCGCAAACAAAAACCCCCGTTCAAGTTGCCTGCATTCGCGAGGCATTTGAACAGGGGTTTTTTAAAAGCTTCAATCACAGCTCCGAAGAGCCGTGGCGAACTACTTCTTTTTCGCTACCTTCTTCTTGGCGGCGGGTTTCTTAGCGGCTGCCTTCTTGGCAGG
>DNGD01000144.1 GCA_003486725.1 Rhodospirillaceae bacterium | reverse complement strand
CGATTTTTATCAGGCGCGTATGGCGCTGTACGAAGCTGCACGTCGCGGCAAAGACAAAAATGTTGTGGCGTATAAGCCCGTTCCCGCCGATCGCCTGTATTTCTCGCATGATGATGTTCAAGCGGCACTTGCTACGCACGCGGTCGGTCTTTTGTCCGTGTTTCAGGAGGGGGATGAAGAGGCTGCGGCTCTCAACGCTGGAGCCATGCGTGGTCGTGATTTTTCCGATGCGCGGGCGCGGCAGGATGTTGACCTCTATGGCGCGATCAAGGAATACGCCGCAACGGATCAGGCGGTGAACAAGCGCGTGATGATTGCGTGTTACTCGCAAGGTTCCGCTGACCGTATTGCAGGCCTCCTGCGTGCGCATGGCATCGACACGACGATGCTCGCGAAAAACTGGGAGGAAGCGCGCAAGCTGGATCCCAAGCTTATCGCACTGGCGGTGCTGGGGCTGGAACATGGCTTTGTCGCGCCTGATCTCGCGCTGATCACCGAGCAAGATATTCTGGGCGACCGTCTGGTGCGCCAGACACGCAAAAAGAAAGCCTCCGCTCAGTTCCAGTTGGAATTGGGTAGCCTTAATCCGGGTGATTTCGTGGTCCATACCGAGCACGGCATTGGCCGTTATGAAGGGCTGGAGACGATCAACGCGCTGGGCACCATGCATGATTGCATCCGCCTGATCTATGATGGCGGCGATAAACTGTTCGTTCCGGTGGAAAATATCGATGTTCTCTCGCGCTACGCCTCGGCAGAGGCAGGTGCGGTGCTTGATAAACTGGGCGGTGTGGCGTGGCAGGCGCGTAAGGCGCGCGTTAAAAAGCGTTTGCTCGATATCGCGGATGGCCTGCTGAAAATCGCGGCGCAACGGCTTCTTAAATCCGGCGAAGTGATCGAGGTTCAGGAAGGCGTTTATCAGGAATTCGCCGCGCGTTTCCCCTATAACGAAACGGACGATCAGGAACAATCCATTCAGGCCGTTTTGGATGATCTGGCGAGTGGCAAGCCGATGGATCGTCTGGTCTGCGGCGATGTTGGTTTCGGCAAAACAGAAGTCGCTTTGCGCGCGGCGTTTGCCGCGGTGCAGGCGGGCTTGCAGGTTGCGGTCGTGGTGCCGACGACGCTTTTGGCGCGGCAGCATTACCACAATTTTGTGCAGCGTTTCGCGGGTTTTCCCGTGCGCATCGCGCAGCTCTCGCGCATGGTGACGATCAAGGAAGCGAAGGAAGCTAAGGATCAACTGAACAGCGGTAAGATCGACATTGTGGTCGGCACGCATGCGATCCTGAGCAAGGAATTGAAGTTTCAGCGGCTCGGCCTCGTGATTATCGATGAAGAACAGCATTTCGGCGTGAAGCAGAAAGAGCAGCTGAAGGAGCTTCGAGCGGATGTGCATGTGCTGACGCTCACCGCGACGCCCATTCCGCGCACGCTGCAACTCGCGCTTACGGGTGTGCGTGAACTTAGCCTGATTACGACGCCGCCCGTGGATCGTCTGGCGGTTAGTACCTATGTGTTGCCGTCCGATCCCATGGTGATCCGCGAGGCGTTGATGCGCGAGCATTATCGCGGCGGGCAGAGTTTCTATGTCTGCCCGCGTATTGAAGATTTAGCGTCCGTGTCGGCGGAACTGCGCGAGCTGGTGCCGGAATTGAAGCTGATTGCCGCGCATGGCCGCATGAGCGCGACGGAACTTGATGACATTATGACCGCCTTTGATGCCAACAAGTTTGACGTTTTGCTGGCCACCAACATCATCGAATCCGGCCTTGATATTCCAAACGCGAACACGATCATTCTTCATCGCGCTGATATGTTCGGCCTTGCGCAATTGTATCAGTTGCGCGGGCGCGTTGGTCGTGCGAAGCAGCGCGGCTATGCGTACTTCACCTATAATCCGCGTGCGCCATTGTCATCGACAGCGCAGCAGCGGTTGGAGGTTATATCGACGCTGGATCAACTCGGTGCGGGATTCCAGCTGGCCAGTCACGACATGGATATTCGCGGCACCGGAAATTTGCTGGGCGAGGAACAATCCGGCCATATCCGCGAGGTCGGGATCGAGCTTTACCAGCAAATGCTGGAGGACGCCGTGGCCGCCGTGAAAGCAGGAACGGGTGATATGGGCATGACCGCCATTGCCGACGATCGCTGGACGCCACAGATCAATATCGGCCTGTCGGTCTTGATCCCTGAAACATACGTCACGGATTTGAACGTGCGCCTTGGCCTGTATCGCCGCTTAGCGGAAGGCAACGAGGATAGCGAGGCCATCGCCGCCGAGATGGTGGATCGCTTTGGGCCGTTGCCGGTTGAGGTTGAAAACCTTCTGCAAACCGTCGCGATTAAGCAGCTGTGCCGCAAAGCGGGCGTCGCCAAGCTGGATGCGGGCGCAAAGGGCGCGGTGGTCGGTTTCTATCAGGACAAGTTCGCGCGCCCCGATTTGTTAATCCAGTGGATCACAAAGCAAGCGGGAACCGTCAAAGTCCGTCCCGATCAAAAGCTTGTTTTACTGCGCACATGGGACGATATGACCCGCCGCCTCGAAGGCCTGAAAAAGTCACTAGAAGAACTGGCGGCTTGTGCAGATGCTCACTAAACCTTCGTACAGCTTTTACTCGCTTGTTCTTTTCTTCTGATAGACACGAACCCAGTCTATTTCGTATGTGGCAGGAAAAGATGTCGCGGCATCAGGCACCCCAGCCCATCCGCCAACAGCAAGGTTCGCTAACAAGAACATCGGTTTGTGCATATCGGGTGGGGTGGGGTGGCGTGCAACTTCTTTGTCATCAAAGAAAAAGGCAATTTCCTCTGGTCCCCAATCGACCGAATAGGTGTGGAAATTCTCGGATGAGTCTGGGATCTTGTTTTCTTTTCTGGTGCTTTGTTTTTGAGAAATCTTTCCTGAATGAAGCGCGGTGTGCAAGATATTGGGGTGATGCCCAAGAATTTCTAGAACATCGATTTCCGGCGGCCATGAACCGTCGATAGGCAGCAGCCAAAAGGCGGGCCACAAACCTTTTCCCTTAGGCATTTTTGCCCGAATTTCAAACACACCATAACGTTGAGAAAAAGTTCTCCGTGTTGTGATAAGTCCAGACACGTAAGGGAAATCATAGGTGTAAGGCTGAGCGTTTTTAGGTGTATGAGTTGCCTTTATTGCCAAAATTCCATTCCGAACGGAAAAAGGGTTCAGATCAAGCATAGTGTAACCCGACCCGCGGAACCGCGTGTCCACATATAGTTGAAGTTCTTTGTTCGATGGAAGGGTCCGGTTTTTCATTTCATCCGGCTTAGCCCAACTATAGCCAAAATTCGTCTGCCACGTGCCACCACCCGCGCGTTTGTATCGATCTTCGGCGTACCAACTAAAGCCATCAAATTCGTCGGAAAAAGTTTTTATCAAGACCTTGCGGTCAAGAAGATGTGCTCGTTCCTGTGCGTGGGTTTGAAAGGGAGTAAACGACAGTGCGGCGATAAAAAAGAAGAGAAGAAGGGACGGCAGTGCCATACTCCGCAATCTTTTGGAAGGCCGGAGAGAAAAGGGTCTCTCAATCAGGAGGAATAAAAGGCTGGAGCCAACAACAGTCAAAACAAACAAAAACGGCAAAGCTATCCAGAAAAATAGTGGGCTGGCTTGTCCGGGTGCGATCCACAGGAGAAGAAAGAGCGCGCATCCTTTTAAGATGAGGCCGTGAAGGAGATAGTAGGAATAGCTCATATTGCCGAGCCACCGTAAAGGCGTCCATGTAAAGAAGCGACCCCAAAGTCCTTGTGGCATAGAAAAACTTGTAAAAACGAGGATATAGAAAGTTATGAATACGCTCATAACGCGCGCTATTTCCCATCCGGCTCCAGAGAGTGGGTGAAGCAATAAATAAATAGTCGCTGTAATAAGTAAAAAGCTAAACCAAGCACTGGGGGCAGGGTGAAGGCGTGCATGAAAGGTTTCGTAAAGAAAGATGCCGGCGATAAACATAATCATGCGCAAGGGGCCGTCGAAAACGGCGAATAGAGCACATGAAACAAACAACAATGTAGCCAGAGCGGCAAGCCGCCATAAAGTGGAGCGAGTTCTTAGATCAAGCAAAAGAATAATGAAGGGGATCGTGAAATAATAAAACATTTCGTAGCTCAATGACCACGCAACGACAATCATGGGCTTTTGAGAAACGAGACTGGGCAGAAGGAAAAAATTGGCCAGAAGGTAAGGGATTTGTCCACCATCTGTTGGAATCTTACTGGCTTGCGGGAAAAGGACAGAGAGAAAGATGTAGAGAATAAAAACGCCAGTAAACGTTGGATATATGCGTCGAATTCGACGCGAGATGTAGGCTAAAAAGGGCTTGTCCCGGGCCATGAGCGAGCCATAAATCAGGTAACCGCTGAGGAGGAAAAACAGATCTACACCAATGTTCCCCAAATTGCCGACGGCTAACGCAAAGGGGTGCAAAAGAGTGTTGGTTTGAATGAAGGGCAGGATCAAGGAAACATAATGGACAAGAAAAACCAGGAACACAGCGATTCCACGCAGTCCTTCCATCGGGCGGTTGTTGCCTTCGAAATCAGTGCGGTTGAGCTCAAAATTATTTTGAAGCCAAGGCACAATGTTATGTTTTATTTTTTTAATCATGGATGATCTCATAGGACATTCTCTTTGGAGAGCTAGGTAAAATACGCCATTTTTTGAAGAAAGTGGAGAAAAAGTGCATTTTTTATAAATTCCCTTACCAATTTACACCTTATGCGCCGCAAGAACTAAGGCTTTGCGCCACCCAACGCATTGTGCGGTTTAATTACCTCTTCAAATCTTCGACGATTCTTAGCGGGGCTTGGCCGCGGTTAAGGCGGGCGCGGTAGAATTGAAGGTTTTCCATGATCCGCTGGATGTAATTGCGCGTTTCATAGATGGGGATCAGCTCGATCCAGTCAATAGGGTCAATGTCCGCCGTGCGTGGATCGCCGAACATATCCACCCATTCCCGCGCGCGGCGCGGCCCCGCATTATACCCCGCCAGCGCCAGAACATAGGAGCCATCAAAATTATCGATCTGCTTCTGAATGAAATAGGTGCCAAGCTTCACGTTGTAATCGGGGTCGGTTAGGCGCGTGGGGCTATAGCTCATGCCAAGTTTCTTGGCAGTGTCTTTGGCAGTGCCAGGCATCAATTGCATCAAACCGCGCGCTCCCACGGGGCTGCCCGCATCGGCCTTGAACTGGCTTTCCTGCCGGATCAGCGCGTGGGTTAGTGCCAGTTCGGGGGGATTGGGAATGTTTAACGCCAGCACAGGATAAGCCGCGCCGGTGATAATAAAGTTTTTTTGGTTCGCGGCCTTGGCAGCCGTCACCGCCCAGTCGGGGCGTTGTAGTTGATAGGCGAGCTCAAGCGCCAGCGCAAAATCGACGCGCTGCGTGCCGCTGTCCGTGACAGCTTTAAAGAAAATGCGGGCGCGTTCATTCTCGCCGATTTTGTGAAGGCGTTCGGTGGCGCGCACGACATCGCGATTGAAAAAGCTTGTCCGGATGTTGTTGGGGATGGCCGGTTCGCTCGCCGCATGAATGGTCGGCTGCGCATAAAGTTTTGCAATAGCCAATTGCCCGTAATAAGTGGTGCTCAGGCTCGCCGCCGTTTCAAAAGACAATTTTGCGTCTTGCGCTTGTCCTGCCCGTTCATAGGTGCGCCCCAGCCAGTAATAACCGCGCGCGCGGGAAATCGGCGTGTTGGCATCCTTTAAAAGATTGGTGAAGTGCTTGTGCGCGTAATCCGTGCGGTTCAGGAAGCGCAAGGCGAGCCATCCCGCCAGAAACTCGGCCTGCACAAAATCAAAGCCGGTGGACAGACCGTTATTGGCTGCCAAGCGATAGGCCGATTTGTAATCCTTCTTTTCCATCAGGCGGCGGATCATGATGTTGCGCTCATCCCACCAGATGTCCGCGCGGACAAGGTTGTCCGGCGCATCGTTCAGGATTTCAAACGCGCCTTCGTTATTGTCGTTTTTGCGCCGCCAGCGCAGGCGCTCGCATAGCAAGCCGGAATCCCGACGAAGAGACGAGGGGACGAGATCAAGGAGAGACTCGGCGCTGTTGGTCTGGTTGGCCAGCGCGATGCGGGCCTCCGCCAATGCCTTATAATCCCCGCCGACCAGCGGATACATGGCGCGCGCGGCGGTGATGTTGTTGTCCCACAGCAGGCGATCAAGCCGCGCCCGATGGTCGCTTTGCGTTAAAACGGGGGAAAAACGCTCGTGATAAACGCTTTCGTCGCCATTGTTGAAATCGCGCTCGATCCAGCGCGCCTTGATCATATCTTGCGCTTTTTGCGTCTGGCCAAGGGCTTGCAGCGAATCGATATAGCGGTAAAAACCGGACGGCGTCAGGGGCGGGTGCGCATTAAACCAGTTCACCAACTGGCGATCAGACGCGCCATCGGGGATTTTCTGCTCAAGGATCATCATGATCCCCTTCAATCCGGGCCAGTCGGGGTTGTCGGTCACAAAGATGGCCAGATCGTCAAAACTGTAATCATTGGCGGGCTGCGCCATAAGCAGGCCGCGCAGGACTTTGTTAAGGATAACGTCATTGCCGCGCGCAATCATCTGGCGGGCTTTGTCTGTCTTGCCTTCTTCCAGCGCCGCAAAAGCCGCGCGATAGGTCACCGGCTGTGGCTCGACCTTTCTGGCCTCGGCGGCGGAAGGGACGAGAAGGATGAGGGTAAAGACGAGGAGGAGGGGGCGGAAGAGAATCATAAAAACGACTAAACAATCTTACGCAGCCCATTGCAAGCCTTGCGCGGGCAGGGTATTGGTTTTTTATGTCCGATAAAAACGCCTCTGATCGTCTGAAAGCGCAACGCTACGTTGCGATGAACCGCCGCGCCCGTCATGATTATTTCATCACGGATACGGTAGAGGCTGGCCTTATCCTGTTTGGGACCGAGGTGAAAGTTCTGCGCCTTGGGCAGGCGAGCATTCAGGAATCCTTTGCCAGCGGTAAGGATGGCGGTCTTTACCTGATTAACGCCTACATACCGGAATATCAGCAGGCAGGGGCACATCTCCAGCATGAAACGCACAGGCCGCGCGCGCTGTTACTTCATAAACGCGAGAAAGACAAGCTTTTGGGCGCGGTCAAACGCGAAGGCATGACCATCGTGCCGCTGGGGATTTATTTCAACAAACGCGGTATTGCCAAGGTGGAGCTGGGCCTCGCCAAGGGTAAGCAGCAGGCCGACAAGCGTCAGGCGATCAAGGATCGCGATTGGAAACGCGACAAAGCCCGCGTGATGCGTGAGCGGAATAGGTAGCTGAAACTAATTAACTATAAGTCACCCTTTACATCGGACGGGTGGCGTTCTTTACTGCGTCCTCAACATGCCGCCTTTCAGGAATTACACAGATGTTAAAGCCCTTAAATGACTTTGTTTTCAAAGTTCGCTTGTCTATCGATCTCTCGCTCAATGATACCGACGAAGGCAAGGAGCGCGCCTGCGGACTGATCGGGCAGATTTCCTCCTTCAGAGCTGCCGGCAAAACGCTGCTTGGTAATGTCCTTGCCGACTGCTGCACCTCGCGTCTTGTTGTCGAGCTGGAAAGGGACATTAAGAGGGTTGTTAAACACCTAGAGGGCTGTGACGGGGACAAATATGCTGCGACCATCCAGCTTGGTAAAGACCTTTTGAAGGACGCCGCGGCTGAACGTGCGAAGGAACCCGTCAAACCTTTTGATCACTGGTTCGCTGGCGCGACGAAAAGACAGCTAAAGAACTAATCCGCCAAACCTCAAGAAAAAACCTGATTAGGTGGAAAAATATTACCTTTTCCGTTTTGGCTCTAGCTCCTCAAAAAATAAGCAATAAAAAAGGCGGCCCGTAACGGAGACCGCCTTTTTATTATTCTACCTTATCGGGTTCCAGTCAGGCAACGTCCTGTTTCAGGGCGCTGTGCGTTTCCGCCATGCTGTCTGCGATATCATCCAGCGAGGGCTGAGCCGGTGCCGGTGTCGTCTGCAAAGCAGGCGCATTCGGATCGCGCGCGCGCGCGATGTGCGGCATCAGATCCTGAAGCTCGATGAAGTTGTCGGCTTGATTACGAAGTTCGTCGGCCACCATCGGGGGAGAGGAGCGCATCGTTGAAACAACGCTGACGCGCTTGCCCTTACGTTGCACGGCTTCGACCAGACGGCGGAAATCGCCGTCGCCCGAGAAGATCATGATATGGTCGACATTGTCGCACATTTCCATGACGTCGATGGCGAGTTCGATATCCATATTGCCCTTGATTTTACGGCGGCCAAAAGCGTCCGTAAATTCCTTGGTCGGCTTGGTGACCATGGCGTAGCCATTGTAGTCCAGCCAATCAACCAGAGGGCGAATAGGGGAATATTCCTCGTTTTCGACCAGAGCGGTATAATAGAACGCGCGAACGAGACGAGCCCGGCCGGCGAACAGTTCCAAAAGACGCTTGTAGTCGATGTCGAAGCCCAAACCGCGTGAAGCGGCATAGAGGTTGGCGCCGTCAATAAACATTGCCATACGTTCTTCTTTATAAAAAATCATACTGACCTTCCTTGATATGAGACATCCCGTTAACTATAACAAAAAAAGTTACCCGTGCCTATCTTTTCCGTTAACAACCGGCGAAAATTACCTAAATTAGGTAAACGCTAAGCCTTGAAACAACCAGTTCCTTTTCCCTCATTACGCGAAAAGAAATCGTTGCGCAATATGCCTGCGAAAACTTTTTTTAATGTTTTTGTTGTTTCAGCTTCGTAACGCTTTACATTAAGGATAATGCACGTCTATTATACCCCTTCGCGTCTAAAAACACAGGCTGTGCTGCCCCATGAAGGCTCTTTCTTCAGCGTTCCGCGGGCTGGCGTATCTGTGACGTTTATTTGTACTTTCAAAGGAATTGCCCATGGCTCGCGTAACAGTTGAAGATTGTGTTCTCTTGGTTCCCAACCGCTTTGATCTGGTGATGTTGGCATCGCATCGTGCGCGCGCGCTGTCGTCTGGCGCCGAGCTTCACGTTGAACGCGATCGCGATAAAAATCCCGTCGTTGCTTTGCGCGAAGTCGCGGAAGAAAAGCTTGATCTCGAAAGCCTGCGGGAGTCGTTGATCAAGGGCTTGCAAAAACGCATTGAGCCGGATCGTCCCGAAGAAGAAGTGGTTGAGCTGATGAACAGCGAAACGCAAAGCTGGATCGGCGCTGATATCGGCGCAGACGAAGACGATGATCTCGACATGGACGCCGATCTTGATGAAGAAGAGGGCGAGGCCGTTGACGGCGACGCCGATATGGCCGGCATGGGCGTATTTGAAGATGTGGATGTGAAGGATTAATTGTTATCGGGAAAGAGCAGACGATGGCCGGTTTTGTTATCACGATGCTCTTTTCCCCGTTTCCTGTGAAGTTACTTATGAAAGGGCACAGCCATGTGTCCAGATGATGTCATCGCGCCACCTGCGCCGTCCGACATGCCGCCGCAAGGCGGCGAAGAGCCAAAACAAAAACCTGCACAATTGCTCCGCCAATATGAACTGGTGGAGCGCGTGCGCGCCTATGACCCTGAAGCCGATGAAGATTTATTGAATCGCGCCTATGTTTTTTCGATGCAGGCGCATGGCTCGCAAACCCGTGCGTCGGGTGATCCGTATTTTTCCCATCCGTTGCAGGTTGCCGGTATTCTGACCGACATGAAGATGGATGCCACGACAATCGCGACGGCGCTCCTTCATGATACGGTCGAAGATACGCTGGTGACGCTGGCGGATATCGAAAAGCAATTTGGCCGCGACGTCGCGCGCCTCGTGGACGGCGTGACGAAACTCTCGCGCATCGAACAGCAAAGCGATCAGGCCAAACAGGCCGAGAATTTCCGCAAGCTTATTCTCGCGATGTCCGAGGATATCCGTGTGCTGCTGGTCAAGCTGGCGGATCGTTTGCATAATATGCGAACGCTGCAATTCAAGAAAGATCCGGAAAAGCGCCAGCGCATCGCGCGCGAAACGCTGGATATCTATGCGCCGCTGGCCGAGCGCATCGGCATCGAGAAGATGCAAGACGAGCTTCAAGACCTCGCCTTTGCCGAGATTAACCCAGACGCGCGCGATAGTATCGTTGCGCGTTTGACGTATCTGCGGGAAGAGGGCGGCTCGCTGGCCGAGACGATCCGCAAGACGTTGCAAAAAGTCTTGGGCGAGGGCGGCGTGATTGCGACCGTCGAAGGGCGCGAGAAAAA
>DNGD01000016.1 GCA_003486725.1 Rhodospirillaceae bacterium | reverse complement strand
AACATATTGGCGGCATCGATGCCGAAGCCTTCCGCCGCCGCGCGGTTTGTGGAGACAGCGACGAAGTGACGCGCCACCGCACCCTCGCCCAGTTTTTCAACAAGCCACGCGCGAGCCGAACGGGCGTTCAACAACGTTTCCTGTGTCGTGAAGGTTTTCGAGACGACGACAAAGAGCGTCGTTTCGGGATTAAGCGGCGCGAGCGTGTCCAGCAAATCCGCCGCATCGACATTGGCCACGAAATGAACGCGGGGGGATCCGGCCTGCGCACGCAGCGCCGAGACCACCAGGCGGGGGCCGAGGTCGGAGCCGCCGATACCGATATTCACAACGTCCGTGATGGGCTTGCCCGTCGCGCCGAGCCAGCGTTTATCGCGCACGTCCGCCACGAACGCTTCCATCTTCGCCTGCGTCGCGCGAATGGCGGGGATCACATTTTCGCCTTCCACGTTGACCGGCACATCGCTTTGCGCGCGCAGTGCCGTGTGAAGCACCGCGCGTTTTTCGGTGTTGTTGATGATCTCGCCCGCAAACATCTTGGCGCGCCAGCCTTCCACGTCCTGCGCCTTGGCTAGTTCCAGCAGCGATTCCAGAATCGCGGGCGTCACATGGCTGCGCGAAAAATCAGCCGTAAGGCCGTCCGCGCGGAGCGTCATGCGCGTGCTCCGCGCGGGATCGATGGCGAACAATTCGGAAAGGCTGGTCGTCTTAATTGCCTGATGCTGCGCTTGCAAGGTTTGCCAGATCGGTTGCTGGGTGGGTTTTGTCATTTCTTATTCCTTTACCAAATCTTGAACTTTATCGGTTGTCACGCCGTCAGGCTTGCCGACGAAGGAGAAACTGAGCGCGGACGGCGCGAAATACTGCGTGATCACGCGGGAGACATCCTCGCGCGTGACGGTGCGATAGAGCGCATCGCGGCGATCCAGATAATCAATCCCCAACTCTTGCGTCTGCATGGAGAGCAACGCGTCGGCAATCGCATCGGTGGAGGTGAGCGACAGCGGCGCGGAGCCGATCAAATAATCCTTGGCCGCCTGTACTTCGTCCTCGCTGACGCCTTTTGCGTAAAAATCCTGCCACACTCGTTTGACCAACGCCAGCGCCTCGGCGGCCTTGCCGTTATCGACATCGAAGCCGCCCATGAGCAGAGAGGTTTTTTCCGTCGGCGCAAGGCCTGTCGCGATGCCATAGGTCAGACCTTCACGCGCGCGCACGGCCTTCATCAGCCGCGCGATAAAGCCGCCGCCGCCCAGAATGTAATTGGCGATTTCCGCCGCATACCAATCGGGATCGCGGCGCATCAGCGTAGGCGCGGCGAAGATGATGTTGGTCTGCGTGCCCTCGCGCTTAGTCAGCACGCTCATCGGTTTTTCCGGCAGCGTCACGGGCGCGATGTCTTGCGTTTTGGCTTTTTCTGGCAATGCGCCGAAGAGTTGATCCAGCCGCGTGCGCAACTCATCGGGCGTGATGTCGCCTACCACACTAACGAAAAGAGTATCGCGGGCAAAGCGGCTTTGCGTGAAGGAGACCATATCCTCACGCGTGATTTTATTCAAACTCGCGACGGTGCCGAGCGAACGATAGCCATAGGGATGAGCGCCGAACAAATGCGTGTAAAGCGCGTAACGCGCCTGCCATGCCGGTTTGGCCAGTTGCGCCGTCACGGCGGTTTGCTGCTGCCCGCGCACACGATCCAGAACCGTTTGATCAAAACGTGGCTGTGTCAGCACGAGCGCGAGGAGGTGAAATGCTTCTTCTTTTTTGCGGCTGAGAGTCTTGACTTCGCCGGCCACATAATCGCGCCCCGCGCTGATCTCCATGGCAATAGAGGAGGCCGCCAGACGTTCTTGAAACGCGCTGTCGTCATACGCTCCCGCGCCTTGCATCATCATCGTCGTCGTAAGAACGGCGAGGCCTTGTTTGTCGGCAGGGTCGGTTTCCACGCCGCCGCGAAAGGCGAAACGCAGCGCGATCAGCGGGAGTTTGCTGTCTTGCACCAGCCACGCCTTGACTCCGCTGGCGCTGGTCACCTCGGTGATGACGGGGTTCGCGGCGTTGGTCGGAAGAGGAAGAAGGAAGAGAGAAACTATAAGACCCGTCATTGCGAACGACCGCAGGGAGCGCGGCAATCCATTCTTCGGATGTCTCAAAGAAAGATGGATCGCCACGGCGCTCCGCGCCTCGCGATGACGAACGAAAAGGGAATTCATGTTCATTTCGCGGGCTCCAGAATGCCGGTGACCCAGCCTTGGGATTTCATCACATCGCGAAAAGCCGCGTTCACTTCGGCGGCGGTGACGCTGTGGATGCGCTGTGGCCAACTTTCAAGTTCATTTAAAGGAATGCCCACCGCCAACGCTTCGCCCACGATTTGCGCGGGGGCGGCCAGACGATCACGGGCGAAGATGGCGGCATCTTGAAGGCGCTGTTTGGCGCGCGCTACGGTGGCGGCGTCAATGCCGGTTGACGCTTTTTGCGCCAGCCATTCCTTGATTTGTTTTTCAAGCGCGCGCGTTTCAGTGCTGGCCGACGGCACCGCCGACCATGAGAAGGAAGACGGCCCGCGTGCGGTGGGATCATAGGAAACGCTTGCGCTGCTGGCGATTTTTTGATCGGTCACGAAATGGCGATAAAGAAGCCCGACCTCACCCCCGCCCAATATTTCGGCGAGCACTTCGAGCGCATAGGAACGGCGCAGATTTGTATTGAGGGACGGCGCAGGAACGGACGCCATCACCATCGGCTGCGTCACGCGCGCGTCCTGCATTTCGATGCGGTCGCTCGCGCCGCGCGATGACGGCGTATTTTGTTGGATAGGGGCACGATCTGTTATCGCTGTATTGCCCTCCACGCGCCCGAAGGTGGCGGCGGCAAGACGCAGCACGTCGGCAAATTCGACATTGCCACTGACGACAAGGATGGCGTTTTGCGGCGCGTAATGTTTTTGATAAAAGGCGCGGGCGTCTGCGGGCGTAAGACGATCCAAATCTTCTTTGCTGCCGATCACAGGGCGGCCATAGGGATGCGCGGGGAATAACGCCGCGCGGAACTTTTCGCCAAAGAGGCCTTGCGGGTGATTATCGATGCGCTGTTGCCGTTCGCTTTTCACGACCGATAATTCCGATGACGCCTTTTCATCATCAAGGATCAGGCCGCGCATGCGGTCGGCCTCCATCTGCATCACCAGAGGCAGCCTGTCCGCCGCGACAATCTCGTGATAAGACGTGTAATCATGGGAGGTGAAGGCGTTATCATCCCCGCCTTGCGCCGCAATCTGTTCGCTATACGCGCCATCGGGCAACGCCGCCGTGCCCTTGAACATCATATGTTCGAAAAAATGCGCGAGGCCGCCGCGCCCTTGCGGATCATCCGCCGCGCCGACCTTGTACCACACCATCTGCACCGCAGCGGGGGAGAGCTTGTTTTGGATAACGACCACTTGCAGACCGTTCGCGAGCGTCGCGCTTTCAGGATAGAAAACGGCGGCATGGGCGGTGGTGGGGCTTGAAAGAGCCGCCCACACACAAAGAACGCCGAGCGTCTTTTTCATTACATCCCCAGCCAGCCGGCAGAACCCTTTTCAATCGTGGGCGTCGCGCCGGTGTTGATGGACTCGCCCTTTTCCTTGGCCTCTTGAATGCGCTTGGCTTCCGCTTGCGCATCAACCGTCATCGACGCGGGATCACGCCACCAGAGCAGCTCATCCAGCAAATGCTTTGAGCCCACGATGCGTTCGCTGGTTTCACGGTCGACAACCTCTCGGATGCCAGCATCCGCCTTTGCCGCGCCCGCCGATTCCAAAAGCGCTTTTTCCGTGTCGGACTTATCCGCAGCGCTGCCGCTGCCCGCCAGAAAACTTTGCTGCGTGTTGCCGCCAAAGACCGTTTCGCTGGCTTTGTTCGACATCGAGGTTTCCTGAGGACGTGGCGCACCGGGACGCGGCGGGCGCAACGAAAAATCAGGTGGCAAAGACAAGGGCGGGCGTTCCACAACGGCAAATTCGTCCGGCGCATTGCGCCCGAGGCCCAGCGAGTCGGCCATGCCGCCACACGCCGAGAGGCATAAAGTCAAACCAACAAGCGTCAGTCTTTTTCCGTTGAGCATAGAAACCCCCTTAACTGGTTTATCATTTATGCCGAGAGTGCATGAAACTTTCAAGAAGAAGCAGACCCACCCCCACCACAATCGCGCTGTCAGCCACATTAAAAGTGTACCAGTGATAGCCCGCATAATGAAGGTCAATAAAATCAACGACCGCGCCGAAACGCAGCCGGTCG
>DNGD01000245.1:5338-9576 GCA_003486725.1 Rhodospirillaceae bacterium | reverse complement strand
TGAAAACGCATTTGGAACATAATGAAGAACGTCTCCCCATATTTAATTGCGAGTCTATTTTTGAAGGGACTATTCATTAAGGCAGAATTAGAATATCTCAAAGCGTCTTTTTTACTCGATGGGGAATGGCTCTTATTATATTGCACTGCACAAAGTGCAGTGCAATACGCACAACGCCTTTGCAAAACCTTGCTATTTGCTTGAATTGTTCTCTATGACGAAAACAGGGGATTAAAAAAAATATTTTTTTCGTGGGGCTGACATTGCCCTCTCAACGACATTTCTTTCCGTTCTGTCAACAAAGCGGTGCCGTTGATTCGATCCCTTATCGCTTTTTCCAGCTACCGTCCGGCATTTGGTAAGAGCTTCCCGGCTTCAGGTTTGTGATGATCTGCTGAGCCGCCAGCTTCGCGACAACATCGACGGGTTGGCCGTTCTCTTTCGAGATGCGGGCATATTCGATCTTCCGCTTGGCGTTGACCTCGGCGACGAGAGCCGTAACCTCCGGCGACTTTTTCAGGGCTTCGGCATAACCATCCGCTTTTTCGCCCACCAGACCTGTGCCGCGCGCCTGATGGAGATCAAGTGCAAAGGCTGGCATGGACACCAGAACACCCAAAAGAACGAGTAAAGTTGCAAAACGTAGTTTCATGAGAACCTCCCCTTAGAAGACATCCGGATTTTTGGCGATTGCCTGTTTCACGTCTTTTTGAATCTCGATTTTAACGTGCTGCTCGATATTAACGTTGAGATTGATTTCAATCGGCTTGTCAGGCGCCTGCAACTGCACTGTCGGCGTGCAGGCAACAAACGCAAGCATGATAAGCGGCAGGAGACTATTTGTTTTCATATTCGCCTCGCTCCAAAAGTTTTCTAGGATCGGACAGGAAGAGAATGTTTTGCTGTACAAAGTCTAGCATGTCCCCCGTCAGATTCACATTGATTTTTACAGGTCGTCCTGCGTGCACATCCGGATTTTTTCCTTCAAGAGTCATCCGGATCGAAAGTTTGTGGTCACCTTCATTATTAACGGCGACGGAAAGAAGCGTGTAATGAAGATTCTTGAGCACTTCACGCACCAAAGCCACCTGTTCGTTATCACCCGGGATGGAATCCGGCGGAAGCGTGATGATCCCAGGTTCATCGGCTTGCAAGTTTCCTTGGTGGAAAATGAGCGAACCATCCTTTTCAATCGTCACGGGAAGCGTGCCCGAGATTGTGCCGGTCGCCGTGGTCTTTTCGCCGGTCACTTTTTGTAGTAGGGACTGAATTGAAACATGCTGAAGCTTCAAGTTGATATTCAGAGGCTGGCGTTCACCGATGCGCAGACTGACTTGTTGCGTCCCGATGGTTCCCCCCATCCACGGCATAGAGGCATCGATAATTTTGACCTCTGCTTTTTCCGGTGTGGACGGATAATAGTTATAATCAAAGGTGAAATGATGGGAACGATCCGCGCTGGCGAATTGTCCCTGAACTTGTGCGCGATCAGCTTGAACCGTCAGCTTACCACCACCGCTCAAATCTGGAACGTCCGTGCCAACACCTGTGATTGTAACGGTCTTGGCATTCCACGTCCCGTTCCATCGTTTTTCCTCGGCATTGAGCGACAGTGCCGCCGTTGCATCAGCCACAATGACGTCGATATCCCCCGCCTTAAGAACAAAACCAGGTGTCTTCCCTGTTAGTTCGGGATTGGGAATCTTTAGCCATGTCACTTGTATCGGTAACATCATTTGCCACTGCTTTGCGGCGAAGTGAATGCTACTGTTTTCTAACTGCGCTTTATCAAACGGGATCACCGTCAGCTCGTCTTGTGCAACAGGAAATTGAAACGGAGAAGTTTTGGGCGCAGCCGTTTGAAGATTCTCTAGTCCCCTTACAGTCCACCCCTTGTCTTCTTGGTTCACATTAACATCGACGCCGCTGGCCACAAGCTCGGCAAGATCGCCTTCGTACAATTCCATCAAGGAGTAATTAAGCGTGATGTCTTTCAATACCAGTGGCTGCTCATTGCCAATCTTGATTTCCTTTAGCGAAACACTATTAACGCCAATATTGGAAAGTGTGAGTTCCACATTATGAAGCCCCTGCGCTTCAAGAAATGTTTTAAGACGAAATTCGATAAGGGATTTCCATGGCAAGGCAGCGGCCAACAATAGAACAAGCACAACGACGGCCAGAACCGCCAAACGCACCCCGTATCGTTGCAACATTGATCCCATGCCATACCCCTCTGATCTAATCTAGCCTATTTGAGGAAGATGGCTAAATATGGGGCAAATTGTGACTTTGTACTATGTGTTTCTTTGTTCACGAAAAACACACCGCAACACCGGCGCACCCCTCAACGATGCCCGAATGGGACTGATTGGCCATAACAGTCCTCGACTAACAGCTCTTGCCCGGATTGTTCATCCATAAGCCCAATGTGGCGCCTGTCGGGTCGATAATGACGGCATACCAGCCATAGTCTTTCACTTCGGCAGGCTCGACCTTGATGGTGGCCCCCAACGCGCGCGCACTTTCCACGGCTCTTTTAATGTCCGCTACCATAACATAAGGAAGCCACGCGGAGGGGCCATCAGCCGGTGCATGCTCCATCATGCCGCCGCCCGTTCCGTCACCGACATTAATCATCGTATAGGCCATCCCATCGTCGGCAGGCATTTCCTCCAACTTCCAGTCAAAGGCGGCTTGATAAAACGTTTTCGCTTTTGCAAGATTTGTCGTGCTTAGCTCGACATGGACAAACGGATTTCCCATAACACACCTCCTCTGCCAGAGTTACAGAATAAGGTTCCGATGCAGCCGAGGATTATATCACATTTTAAGCACGACGACTATGCTTGCCTTTAATCGCCTAGCGCAGAGCCAGCGGCCCAACCACTAGACCAAGCCCATTGAAAATTATAGCCGCCGAGCCATCCTGTGACATCAACCGCTTCGCCAATGACATAAAGACCGGGAACTTTGGTTGCTTCCATCGTTTTTGATGAAAGCTCATGGGTCGAGACGCCACCCAACGTAACCTCGGCCTTCGCATAGCCTTCGGTGCCTGTTGGCGTCACTTGCCACCCCGACAAAAGGGCGGCGACTTCTTTTATAATTTTATTAGGTAGCTCCCCGATCGGCGAGGCAGGGAAAGGCTCTGCCAGACTTTGCGCCAGACGCTGCGGCAAGACTTCTCCCAATATCGTTTTAAGCCCAGCTTTGGGGCGCTCTTTCTTACGATCAAGCAAAAAGGTTTCAGCATCAGCCTCTGGTGTCAGGTTGATGGAAAGCGAATTCCCTTCACGCCAATAGGACGATATTTGCAAGATAGCTGGCCCCGAAAGACCCCGATGGGTGAAGATCATATTCTCGCGAAACGCCCGCTTGCCACAGGTCACGACAACTTCAAGTGAAAGGCCGCTAAGTTCATGCATAAAATCAAGTGTCTCGCCGCCAAAGACCAAGGGAACCAAGGCGGGACGTGTTTCCTTTACGGCAAGGCCGAAACGCTGGGCTACTTGGTGACTAAAGTCTGTCGCGCCCATTTTGGGAATGGACAATCCACCCGTTGCCAAGACAAGAGAAGAGGATTCAATCGCATCTTGTCGCGTTTGAATCTGGAACAGTTCGCCTTTTTGAACATCGACGATCTCTTGTTCAAGCCGTATCTCTACATTGGCCGCCCGACATTCGGCGAGCAGCATATCAACAATCTCCCGTGCCGAGTTATCGCAAAACAACTGGCCGAGAGTTTTTTCGTGATACGCAATTTTGTGTTTTTCAACTAACGCAATGAAATCATTCTGCGTGTAACTCTTTAGAGCGGACAGACAGAAATGCGGATTATCTGAAAGATAACGATCCGGCGTTATCGTCCGGTTGGTGAAGTTGCAGCGCCCCCCACCGGCAATCAGGATCTTTGATCCCACCTGTCCTACGCGATCCAAAAGGAGAACCTTCCGATCGCGCTGACCTGCGCGTAAGGCGCACATAAGGCCGGCGGCGCCCGCGCCGATAATAACAGCATCATATTTTTGCATTTGTATCGGCTTCGCTCGCTTTGAGTACAATAGTGCGATACTTCATAGATCAGATTAATAGGATCCGCTACCCATTTTCCTCTCCGGCATAGCCGCCGTGTGATCAAATAGTGCCAGATATTGGCCATAGCCCTCTTTCGCCAGTTCTTCCTTGGGGACGAAGCGCAACGCCGCCGAGTTCATGCAGTAGCGCAGGCCGGTCGG
>DNGD01000245.1:0-5248 GCA_003486725.1 Rhodospirillaceae bacterium | reverse complement strand
AAAGCGGCTCACCTGAGATAAGGTCGACATAGATTCCGTCTCGTTTATTGTCATTATATTCGTTTTTGAACGCGGGCTCGGTGCCATTTTCTTGCGTGACCTCATACTGCAACGTCGTGAGGCGCTTCTTCAGCTCTTCCTTGCTGGGCATAACGAATGGGTGTGGTGGAGGTTCTGGATCGGATGATCTTGTGGATGACGGCCACGTCTTTCCTTCCCAGCTCTTTTCAATAAATTGGTCGCGTCCCGACCCATGCCGGTAATACGCATAACGGAACGGGTTTTTTTTATAATAGTCCTGATGGTACTCTTCAGCTGGATAGAAGTTTTCGTAATCGCGTATCTTTGTCACAACGGGTCGAGGCCCGAACGCGCCGCTTTTTTGCAGCTCATCCCGTGTTTCCTCGGCCAAGCTACGTTGCTCGGCATTGTGAACAAATATCGCGGGGCTGTATTGGCGGCCACGATCCGCAAACTGTCCCCCTTCATCGGTCGGGTCATGATGCTGCCAGAAATAAACGACAAGGTCGCGATAGCTCACACGCTTCGGGTCATAGAAAACCTGAATGGCCTCGATGTGACTCGTGCGGCCAGCGGAATTGTCTTCGTAGGTCGGGTTGACTTCTTTGCCGCCGGAAAAACCGGATATCACGCGCGTGACACCGTTCACTTTTTCAAAGTCAGATTCGGCGCACCAGAAGCAGCCGCTTGCGAAAGTGGCGACGGCTTCTCCGGTCATGGGTTTAAGGTCGTCGGTGGACATGGCAAGCACCCCTTTCCTGTCGACAAGAGTCACGCCCGCCGCCAAACCGATAGTCAGGAGTATGGCGGCAACTGTGGAGGCAAGTGCACGACGTGACGACATGGATTCGTCCTTTCAGATAAGAACCCGCGTTTGGAAGTATTCTAAGATACCAAGATGGCGGAATCAGGGCATATCGTCAGGCTTTGTTGCCAAAATCACGCGATGCCGCTGCGACACGTCCGCAGGTTGTAAGCCAGCATAAAATGCCAAAACTATACGCAATCCAGTTGAATTGATCCGGAAAAAGACAAATGAGAACAAGCGCAAGGATGCTTTCACTCCCTTCCGTTAATCCGCCTAAATAAACAAATGATTTGTTGTTTTGTTGAGGGGAAAGCGTCTTGGCGTTCTTTGCTGCCAGAATAGCGTAAGCCAAAAAACTGCTTCCCGTCCCAACAAATGAGAAAACCAAAAACGCAGCAGACAAGGCAAACTCTGGTCGCCCGACGGCAAAAAAGAACGCAATACCGGAATAGAAAATAAAGTCACTGACAATATCATAAAAACCGCCCAAATCTGTCGGTTGGCTAAGACGCGCGACGGTGCCATCCAGCCCATCCATCAACCGACTGACTGCCAGAAAAATCAGTGCCCAGCCATAGTAAGCAAAACCAAGCGCGGCGAAGGAGCATAAGGAAAAAACGAACCCGACGGCCGTCAACATATTGGCAGACACGCCCCATCGGTAGAGAACAGCGGCCATCGCCTTCAACGGCGGATCAATGGAAGGTCTTAAGAGTGAGTCAAGCATCCGGCGTTTTCCCCTCTTTCGATAGCACGGGTATTTCATCACAGTTTAGTCTCATTCACAAGAAACCTTAGTCTCATGCACAAGAAACCATGGAAATCGCCATGACAACCCGCATCATGTGCGGTAACATTTGATGTAGACCTCATGGGGCAAGGGAGGCGATCGGGACATGACTAAAGCTGTCACACTTAAGCTTTCTATGCTTTTGTCCTTCGCTGGTCTGTTGGTTGCAGCGCATATGTTCGGCGTGACCGATGCGCTTTCGCTTGAAAGTATTCAGGCGCACCACGAAATGCTGCAGACTTATGTGCAATCCCATCCGGCTCTTGCCAGTGGCCTGTTTGCGCTGATCTATATTCTGGTCACTGCGTTGTCACTGCCGGGGGCCGCGGTGATGACATTACTGGCGGGGGCTTTGTTTCCCTTTTGGCTCGCCCTCGTCCTCGTCTCCTTCGCCAGCAGCATTGGGGCAACACTCGCCTTTCTTGCGGCGCGTTTCGTTCTGCGCGATTTTGTCCATCGTCGCTTCGGCGCAAAGCTGGAGCCTATTGATCGCGGGATTAGGCAGGAAGGCGCGTTCTATCTTTTCGCACTGCGTCTTTTGCCGTTGTTTCCGTTTTTTATGATCAACATTTTGATGGCGCTTACGCCGCTACGTACGATTGTCTTTTATGGCGTGAGCCAGCTGGGCATGTTGCCCGGTACGGCTGTTTATGTCTTTGCAGGCAGGGAGCTTGCCAATCTACGCAGCTTGCCGGATTTGATTTCGCCATCTGTTCTTCTGGCCTTTGCGCTGTTGGGTCTTCTGCCGCTTTTGGCGCGCAAGGCGCTGGCTTTTTATCGCGCACAAAAACCGTAATAAGCGGACTATGATTGCATCATTTTGTGAGGTAGAAGGGAACGCGTAGCCGCTAAGTCCGGCCATTCCCTTATTCATAGCAAGAGCGAACGACCATGCCCCATACCGACATTTTGCCACAGGAACAGCTGGCGCAACTCATCCAAAAAGCCCGCTCGAGCGGCGCGGATGCGGCGGATGCGCTGCTGGTCGAAGGACGCTCGGTCAGCGTCGCATGGCGTGGCGGCAAACTGGAATCTTTGGAACATGCGGAAGGTGGTGATTTGGGCCTGCGCGTACTCATCGGGCATAAACAGGCCAGCGTCGCCTCTTCTGATCGCAGCCACGCCGCGCTTGAGGCGATGGTGGAGCGTGCGGTGGCGATGGCAAAGGCGGCTTCGGAAGATCCGTTCTGTGGCCTCGCTTCGCCGGAAGAAATCGGTGGCGTACGCGCTGAAATCGAGATGGCCGATGATGGTCAGATGGAAACGGAAACCCTTATTGCCTTGGCACGTGAATCAGAAGAAGCCGCGCTTTCCGTCAAAGGCGTCGCGCAGTGCGAGAGCACCGATGCGGGAAGCAGCGAAACGAATGTCTATATGGCCGCCAGCAATGGCTTTGCGGGGCATTACCGCCGCACCAGCTATTCCATCAGCGCGGTTGTGCTGGCGGGCGAAGGCACGGCGATGGAGCGCGACTATGATTTTTCCTCCGTCGTGTTCAAATCAGATTTAGACTCCGCCACCCAGATTGGCCAAAACGCCGCACAGAAAGCCGTGATGAGCCTCGGCGCGCGCAAGATGCCTAGTTGCAAGGTGCCCGTCGTTTTCTCGCCGCGCGTGGCGCACGAACTGGTTGATCATTTCGCCGATGCCATTCTGGGCAGTGCCGTGGCGCGAGGCACGAGTTTCCTGAAAGACTCTTTGGACAAGATTATCTTCCCTGAGACGATCACCATTATGGATGATCCTCATCGCGCGCGTGGGTTGCGCTCCAAACCTTTCGATGGTGAGGGCCTATCGACAACGCCGCGCAAAATCGTGGATCAAGGGAGGCTGACCAGTTGGCTGATGGATTTGCGCTCGGCAAGGCAGCTGGACATGAAGAGCACCGGCCACGCCTCACGTGGGACGACAGGCGTGCCTCACCCTTCCCCCACCAACTTCTATATGGCGGCGGGTGAGTTGTCTCCTGACGCGCTCATCAAGGATATCAAAAGCGGATTTTATGTCACCGAGATGATGGGCATGGGCATCAACGACGTCACAGGTGATTTTTCGCAGGCCGCGCGGGGTTTCTGGATTGAAAACGGCCAAATCGCCTTCCCCGTCAGCGAAATGACGGTGGCTAGCAACCTGAAGGCCATGTTCCTCAACCTGACCGCCGCGAATGACCTCACCTTCCGCTATGGCATTGACGCCCCCACGCTACGGGTCGAGGGGATGACCATCGCAGGCGTCTAGAGCCTTGTAATAAAGACTGTTAGGGGCTGTTTTTTGACCATAAACGGCCAAATATCGCGCACAGGGAGTTGACGGCGGCGCATGAAGTCGTTAAGAGCATCCATCCGTTCGGTTTCTGCCCTTTATGGGGATGGATTCAGAGCCGTTGTAGCTCAGCGGTAGAGCAGGGCTTTCGTAAAGCCAAGGTCGGGAGTTCAAATCTCTTCAACGGCACCATTTAATAAAAAAGGGCACCCAAGAGGGTGCCTTTTTTATAATTTTAATACGACTCTGATTACCGCCGCCATTTGCGGGCGTAGTCGTCGATCAGCCAGCCTTGGAATTTGGTGATGCCCAGCTCAATGCCGGCCTTCAATGTCTGGTCGCTGTCGCAATGATAGAAAATAAGCTTTTCGCGCGGCGCATGCGTGACCCCGTCGCGGATAATCGGATATTTAAGCGAGGTGGCGTAATCCTTTGATGCGTTGACCTTGATATAATCGACGTTGAACCGCCCGAAGTTGAAAAAGCCCAGCATGTCGGGCGTGATGCCGTCGATCGCGACCTTATACCCCTCTTGATGCAACGTCTCCAACGCGCTGAGCGTTTGCGGGAAATCCTGCATCAAATCGCCGCAGTGAATTTCAAAGCCGATCCGTCCACGCAGGGCGCGCGGCACGCGGTGCGTGAATTGCGCGAATTCAATCCCCAACACGGTTTGCAGCGAGAGATTAAGGCTGAGATTCATATCACTGACGGAGTCGTAATTCAGCGTCAGTACCTGTAGCAAGCTGCGGTCCAGCACGTGGCACAAATCCAGAAACAAATGCTTGGGTTGCAACACGTCAAGATGCGGGAAGAGTTTTTGCTTCGCTTCATCAAGTCCGATAAAGGATTCATCGAACAATTGGTGCCAGCTGCGATCCTTCTGAATTTCATAAACGGATTGTGTGCGGATGAACGGGCACAGATCAATATCTTTGACGAGGCGGTCGATCAAATCGACGCTCCATGCGGTCAAAGGCCCCCGTGCCGCTTCGGTTTGAAGGAGGAAACGCGGCGAGTTTTCGTCCTCGCCCATATCGCCTGTGCGCGATTCATTGACGTAGTGATTGGCGCGTTCACGCAACAAGGCGTAGTCATCAGGCAAATTGAACAAAAGCGTGTATTTGGATTTATCCTCCGGCAGCGCCCCGTTGGGCAGCGTAACCATAATGGCCTGATCCGGAAAGGCTTTGGCCAGCATACTGCTCGGCCATATCAGAAAAACGTCGCCGTTGGACATTTCGGCGTACAGGCCCTTTTGCGCCAAAGCGAGCGCTTGAAGGCGGCGCTGCGCTTCCATGATCGTGCCGCGCCCGCTGTAGTCCTCGGGGATTTGCGACAGCAGGATATTGGCGACAAGATGGGGG
>DNGD01000192.1 GCA_003486725.1 Rhodospirillaceae bacterium | reverse complement strand
ATGATGCTGCGCCGTATGCAGCAGACGGGGCATAAGCCTATCGCGCTGATTGGTAGCGGCACGACCAAGGTCGGTGATCCTTCGTTTAAAACCGAGAGCCGTCCGATGTTGACTGACGATCAAATCGCTCAGAACATGGAAGGCATGAAGAAAGGCTTCGCTAAGTTTTTGACCTTTGGCGATGGTGCGAAAGATGCCACGCTTGTGAATAATGACGAGTGGCTGGGTAAGCTGGAATACCTGCCCTTCCTGCGCGAAGTGGGCCGCCATTTCACCATCAATCGCATGCTCAGCTTTGACTCGGTGAAGCTGCGTCTTGATCGCGAACAGCCCCTCACCTTCCTTGAGTTCAACTATATGATCATGCAAGGCTATGACTTTGTGGAGCTGAACCGTCGTTACGGCGTCACCTTGCAAATGGGCGGATCGGATCAATGGGGCAATATCATCAACGGCGTCGAACTTGGACGGCGCATGAGCAACCTTGACCTCTTCGCGCTGACGACACCACTGCTCACCACATCCTCAGGCGAGAAAATGGGCAAGACCGTCAGCGGCGCGGTGTGGCTGAACGAAGATCGCCTCAGCCCCTATGACTACTGGCAATATTGGCGCAACACGGAAGACGCCGACGTTGTGCGCTTCCTGAAAATTTTCACCGATCTGCCTTTGGCCGAAATTGAAAAACTCGGCAAGCTGAAGGACAGCGAAATCAACGAAGCGAAAAAGATCCTCGCCTTCGAGACGACTAAAATGTGCCATGGTCAGGAAGCGGCAGAACACGCCGCCGCCACAGCCAAGGCGACCTTCGAAGGCGGTGGTTTGGGTGCGGATTTGCCAACCTATGCGCTGGCGGGGGCCTCCGTTCCTGTGATCGATGCGCTGATTGGCCTTGGCTTTGCCGCATCCAAGGGTGAGGCCAAGCGCCTCATCGAAGGCGGCGGCGTGCGCCTGAACGACAATGTTATTTCCGACATTACCGCGAGCATCGGGGCAAGCGACCTTACCCAAGACTCCGCCGCCCGCCTTTCGGCCGGAAAGAAGCGTCATGGTATAGTCAAGCAAGGCTGAACAAAATGACCCTCACCTCCCGCATCAAAACAGCCGACGAACTCGCCGCGATTATCGACGCCGACAAGAAGGCGGGCAAAACGGTTGTCACCACCAACGGCGTGTATGATTTTCTGCACGCGGGTCATGTGGAGTATCTTGAGGAAGCACGCGCGCTGGGCGATCGTCTTATCGTTATCCTCAACACAGACGCGTCCGTTCATCGCATCAAAGGGCCCGCCCGCCCTATCAATGCCGAGCAAGACCGCGCACTGGTGATGGCCGCGCTGCGCTGCGTCGATTACGTGACCTTTATGGAAGAAGACGATCCACGCGCAATCTTGGATAAGCTGAAGCCAAGCATCCACGCCAAGGGCGGCGATTATGATATCGAGAAGATGCCGGAGACCGCCATCGTCCGCAAAAACGGCGGCGAAGTCAAAATGCTGATGCTGAAGGCTGGTTATTCCAACACGATCCAATACAAGCGCATCCTTGCTGCGACCGAGCAAGAGCAAGGGTTCGAGCGCCCCGCATGGCTGACGGCTGCACAAAAGGATAAGTCGTAATTTAAGAAGCCTGCGCCGACCACAAGGAAGGCTGCTGTGTCGCGGTGAGGCCATTGTGACGCGGCGCGACGAAGTCGGCTTGGGTGACTTCCTCAAAGCGCGAGGTTTCAATCGCGCCCTTGCCGCCAACGGCGATTATTTCAAGCAAACGCCCTGTGCCGTCGAAACAACCGCACACCAACGAGCCACCACGTCCGCAACCGCCATCCAGCGTCACAGCCAGACCATCGGTATTCACGCCGCCGCGCATCGGGTCAAATCCGCGCACAATGCGTGCAAATTTCTGCTTCACGTCGGCAGGCGCAAAGAACGGCGAACCACCAAACCACAGACAATCGCACTGATCTTCCAGCGAACGCTTCACATCAAAACCTGCGGGAACAAAAAGCACGCGCCCCGCGTTATCAGTGGATGATGTCACCGCCGCGCGGCGAAGGCTGCACACCAAGGCCTCGTGCCCCGCTGTTTGACGTTGCAAAACGCGCAGCTGGTTTGTCCAGCGCGTGATGGCGACGCTGCCTGCGCGCGCCATCGATTTCGTATCATTTGAACTGACGCCATACAAACGCAAATACGCCTCGGCACCCGCATCCATATAGCGTTCCAAGGCGGCCATCGGAGACGGCGCGAATTGAAGGCGCAGCAAACGCTGCCAAGCTTCCTCGGCAGGGCCGCGCAGATGAACGATGTCGGTCGGTGTCATGCCGGGTTTGGACAAAAGCGCCGAGCGAAACGCCAGCAGCTCTTCAATCACCGCCTGATTGTCCCAAGCGCCCTTCGCCAGATAATTGCCCGTATAAACCAAACGGTCGCGCACATTGAAACGTGTGGCCAGATGATCATGAAGGGCAACCAATCGTTCGCGGTCGCCATGGAGGGCGGCAACAGCCCAGATACGACGCGGGCTTCCTAGATCGACAAATTTCTCACTGACACAACGCATAGTGGCTCCCCCAGAAAAGGTGAGTCATTTACACATAATTAACCATTGAACGCAAGATATAGTATGGTGCAGCGCAGAATTACCCACAACTAGTTATTCACAGGCAGGGGCGAAATGACCCTTATTTCTTCACGCGTGCCCCTTGGCGCACGGGGCGTTCGGCGTGGGAGCCGAGAGAAATCATGCGATCATAGATGCAAAGCGCGCCCGCAACACCAACATTGACGCAGAACTTCATAGGGATTTTGACAATATGATCGCAGCGCGCGACGAGTTCGGGCGACAGACTGCCCATCTCCGGCCCCAGCACATAGGCGGCGCGCAGCGGATGACGGAAAGTCGGCAGATCAACGGAATCGTCCATCAGCTCTACCCCCACCAGCGAGCAATCCTTGGGAAGCGTGAACTCTTCAAGGTTTTTATGGGCATAAAACGGCATATGGATCGCGGCATGCGAGGTATCGGACGCGCGGATATTCTGATAATTCAGCTCGGAATTGATCGTGAAAAAGAAACTCGCACCAAAGGCGTGTGAGGTACGCACCAGATTGCCCAGATTAAAGCTTTTGCTGATGCCTTCTACACCAACCCCAAAATAACCACGCATAGATTAAGTCCTTTTTCTTCTTGTTAACGTAACATAGGTCATGATACGCGACTTTATAACGAAAAGATTGTCCCATGACCATCCTTGAACTCACTATTGACGATATCGGCGCGCAAGGCGATGGCATTGCGCATCAAGGGGGAAACACCGTCTTTATCACCGGAGCCTTGACGGGCGAGCGCGTCCGCGCCTCCATCGACGACAGCAAAAACATGGTTAAGCGCGGCGAGCTTTTGGAGCTTCTGGTTCCATGCTCTTTGCGCGAAAAGCCGCCTTGCGCACATTTCCCCCAATGTGGCGGCTGCCGCTTTCAACACATGAACGATGCGGCCTATTCCAACTTTAAGCTGGGGCAGTTGCAGCAAACCTTGCTGCGCGCAGGGCTTACGCTCCCGCCCTTTCAGGCCGCCGTGACGACTGCCACGCAAACGCGCCGCCGCGCCCGCTTTGCGGTGCGCCATGATAAAGGTGGCATTGTTTTGGGCTTCAACGAATGGCGCAGCCATAACATCGTGAATTTGTCGATGTGCAGCGTCATGCGCCCCGAGATTGTCGCGTTGATGGAACCACTACGCAAGCATCTACCCATGTGGCTCCCCCGCGATGCAACCTGCGATATTCAGGTGACGGTGCTGGCAGGTGGCCTCGATGTCGTGATCATCGGCGGCCCAAAGCTGGAGTTAAACCAAAGGCACGCTCTGGCCGAGCTGGGCGCCGCGCTGAAGGTCGCACATCTGTCATGGCGCAAGTGGGATCGCAGCCCTGTGGAGCCAATCGCGCACGCCGGTCCGCTCACTGTGCATTTTGGACAAACAAGCCTTTCCTTTCCTCCCGCTTCGTTCTTGCAGGCAACAGAAGCTGGTGAAACCGCGCTGATCAACTTTGCGACCGCGACAGATAAACCCAAGGCACGCATTCTGGATCTTTTCTGCGGCCTAGGCGGCTTTGGCCTATCATTTGAAAACGCCGGCCATGTGCATTTTGCCGATCTGGACGGCCCCGCCGCCGGGGCGTTGGAGCGCGAGACACGAAAGAACGCGAAATATCAAGTCAGCCAACGCAATCTGATCGGCGATGCGTTTACCAGCGGCGAGTGCAACGATTATGATCTGGTCGTGTTTGATCCACCACGCGGCGGCGCGAAGGCACAAGCCACTCAATTGGCCAAAAGCACAGTACCGGAAATTATCGCCGTGAGTTGCGATCCCGTCAGCTTCGCCCGCGATGCGAAAATCCTGATCGATGGCGGCTATGCACTAGAAAAAGTGTTGCCCGTCGATCAATTCCTGTGGTCGCCGCACATGGAACTCGCCGCACGGTTTGTGAAGTAAATCACAACTTTTCCTGCGGCGAGGTCCTCCCCATCATCAACCCGCGCGGATATTGGCAAGGAAGCCATCGACTTCTTTACGCAGATTGCTTGCGTTTTGTGATAATTCACTCGCGGCTGACAAAACCTGCTCAGCCGCCGCCCCCGTCTGCGTCGAGGCCTGCGTCACCTGCACGATGTTCGAAGAAACCTCGTGCGTGCCCTGTGCGGCTTGCTGCACATTGCGAGCGATTTCCTTCGTCGCCGCACCCTGCTCTTCGACCGCCGAGGCGAT
>DNGD01000072.1 GCA_003486725.1 Rhodospirillaceae bacterium | reverse complement strand
GCGAAAAAGGGATAAGGAAGCATCCAGCATTTAGCATTTGGCATTTAGGGAAGAGTATCGCATTATTCACCCCTAGATACTGAACGCTGGATGCTAAATGGCCCTGTACCGCTTCCTCACCAATCTTTTTGCGCCGTTTATTGCGCTGTACTTGCGCCTTCGCAAAGCGAAAGGGCGGGAGGATGGGGCACGCTTTAAAGAGCGTCTTGGCTTCGCCTCGCTCCGCCGCCCCAAAGGTAAACTTGTTTGGTGCCATGCCGCCTCCGTTGGCGAAGCGCTATCCGTTCTCACCCTCCTTGAAAAACTGCGCGAGCGCCACCCTGCTTGGTCTGTTTTGCTGACCACGGGAACTGTCACGTCCTCAAAGCTGGTCGCCACGCGTCTGCCAGATGGCGTTTTTCATCAGTATGTGCCCGTCGATCGCTGGCCCTATGTGTCGCGCTTTTTACATCACTGGAAACCCGATCTTGTTTTGTGGGTTGAGTCCGAGCTGTGGCCCAATATGCTCGCCGCCATTAAAGAGCGTTGCATCAAAGCAATCCTTTTGAATGGCCGCATGTCCGAGAAATCCTATCGCCGCTGGCAGATGATCGGCGGCGTGAAGCAACTGCTCGGCACCTTTACTCTTGGCTTGGCGCAAACAGGCGTAGAGCGCGGACGCTTTGCGGCGCTAGGGCTTCCGGACGTTCGCGTGATCGGCAACCTGAAATTCGCAAGCGATCCTCTGCCTTGCGATGAAGAAGCGCTGGACGCCATGCGCCGCACGCTTGGCCCCCGCCCCGTTTGGTTGATGTCCTCCACCCACACGGGAGAGGATGAAATTGCGCTTTCAATTCACAAACACCTGCACATCTCTTTTCCGAATTTGCTGACGATCATTGTGCCGCGCCACCCGACGCGCGGCGACGAGATCGCCACGATGCTCCACAAAAACGGCGCTGTTTTTGCGCGGCGGTCAAAGGGCGACATGCCCGATGCCCATACCGGCATTTATCTGGCTGACACGATGGGTGAACTAGGCCTGTTTTATCGCTTGTGCCCTCTGTGCTGTCTGGCGGGATCGTTCGTCTGGGGCGGCCATAATCCGGTGGAGCCCGCGCAGCTCGGCTGTGCCACGCTGTTCGGCCCACGAATGGATAACTTCACCATCATGGTCGATGATATGCTGGGCGCTGGTGCCGCGCGGCAGGTTCTAGATGAAAGCGAGCTGGCCAAAGCGCTGCTCCATCTGATGAAAGCCCCTGACGACATCACCGCTTTGGCGAAGGCCGGCCAGGAATGGGCGGCGACTAAACACGCTATTCTCAATGAAACGCTGGATGTTTTGGACGACTATCTGAAGGATAAAAGTAATTAACTGTATTATCAAATAGCCCCACCCCTCCCCGTTTGATAGAGGTTACGTGTTGCATGACGCATAATCAGGGGATCGATAAAATAGATGTTCGAACTAAGCCAAGATCGCAGGGTTCCCAAAGAAATTGGCCCCAAGGACACATACGTTGAGTTTACGCTCCACTGCGCCGTCCCCCAATCCCCCCCATGGAAAGACCAAAAATATTGCTATCTTAAACTTGAAGGGGAAGGTGATTTCATCAATCGAGTTCGGGAAGCCGGACTTGAAATGAACGGAAAAACACAAAGCCCCTTTCCTAGATTCTCCGTCAGCTATGCACGCGTGTTTACACCCATGGACGGCGAAGACGCCGCAACGAAATGTCCAGCCATAAGTGAAGAAAACGCGACCAATTTCATCTACTTTGGTCAGGTCCTCCCCTTATCCAAGAAAGAACCTAACAAAGATCATCTCATCTCCATTCCGGCGGCAGGCATCATGACCGACAAGAGCTGGTTCGTCTTAACGCGTACCGGCATCAGCTTTGATTTGGTTAAATCTGACGTCGTTGTCGGGGCAAGCCTTCTTAAGCGCCATGAAGCGCTTGAAGGCGAAATACTCTATGAACGAGGCGCACTGTCGTCTAAAATGTTGAATTTGGTATGTGGGCGCTGAACGCCCGATAAACGGACGCGGCTATCCGCCCGAACCCAAGCCCAAGATTTTGCTTTCCCTCCCTGTGGGAGAGAGGGATAATGCCAGCATCGTATCAACCGACCTTGGCAGACATGAAAACACCGTCTTTCTGGTATCGCAAAAAGGGCATGAGGGCGCGGGTTCTCTCGCCTATCGGACAATTGTACCGCGCGGCTGGCCTTGTGCGCCGCGCGAATGCTACGCCGTATAAAGCCAGCGTTCCGGTGATTTGCATCGGTAATATCGTGGCGGGCGGCGCAGGCAAAACCCCCACCGCGCTGGCGCTTGCCAAACTTCTGATCAAAGAAGGCCAACACCCCGTGTTCGTCTCGCGCGGCTATGGCGGCAATGAAAAAGGCCCCTTGCGCGTCGATGAAGCCAAGCATTCCGCGCGCGATGTTGGCGATGAGGCGCTACTGCTCTCCCGCGCTGCGCCCTGCTGGATTGCGCGCTCCCGCGCCGAAGCCATCCGCGAGGCCGAGAAAGAAGCCAGCATCATCATTCTGGATGACGGATTGCAGAACCCAAAGGTCGCTGCTGATATGAACCTTTTGGTGATTGATGGCGGTGCAGGGCTGGGCAACCAATGTCTGATCCCTGCTGGCCCCTTGCGCGAAACAATGGATGATGCCCTGTCACGGATCACGGCCATCATCATGATCGGCGAGGATCGCTTCCGCTGCGCCCAAGACCTCGGCAAGCCCGTTTTGCAAGCGGCATTGAAGCCGACCCTTCCCTCTAATTTAGTTGCTAACACCAAGGTGCTGGCCTTTGCCGGCATTGGTCGCCCCCAAAAGTTGTATGATAGCTGCCGCCAAGCGGGGTTGACGATTTTGGATACGCAGGATTTTCCCGATCATTATATGTTCAGCGCGGATGATCTGGCGGACCTTAAGGCGCGTGCGGACGATCAAGGCTTACAGCTGGTCACAACGTCTAAAGACTTTGTACGACTGCCCAGCGATTTCCTCGCTTTCGTTGCGGTACTGGACATCACACTGGTTTTTGAGAGCCCAGAAACAATCAAGGAGCGGCTGTTAAATCCGCTCCTTGATCAAAAACAGACGTAAAACTCTTTACGCCAAATACTGGCCGCCATTGACGTTGAAGGTCGCGCCGGTCGTAAAGCCGTTATGCTCGTCCGCAAGGAACGCCACCAGACGTGCGATGCCCTGGACATTGCCCAGCTTTTTGACAGGGATCTTGGCCACGATCTTTTCCAAGATTTCCGGCGGGATCGCACGCACCATATCCGTTTCGATATAGCCCGGCGCGATCACATTGACCGTTACGCCCTTGGCCGCAACTTCAAGCGCCAGCGACTTTGAAAAGCCGATGATCCCGGCCTTGGCCGCTGAGTAATTCGTCTGCCCCATCGCGCCCGACAGACCATTGATCGAGCTGATCGAGATGATACGGCCAAAGCCGCGATCACGCATGCCCTCAACAACCAAACGAGACATGTTGAAAACGGAATCCAGATTGGTGCTGATCACATCGCGCCATTGCTTTTGCGTCATTTTATGCAAAAAGCTATCACGTGTGATACCCGCGTTGTTGATCAAGATATCAACGGGTCCTAGTTTCTTTTCGATCTTTGCGAGGTTTTCGGCGCAGGCGTCATAGTCGCTAACGTCAAACTTGAATACCGCATCAATGCCGGATTTCTTTTTAAACTCTTCAGAGGCTTTGTCGTTTCCCATATAGGTCGCGGCAACTTTGTAACCGAAATTATGCAACGTCGTGCTGATCTCTGCCCCAATGCCGCGCGTTCCACCGGTAACAACAACAACGCGCGCTTTCTCAACTTTCCTAGTCATTTTTCTTCTTTCCTACTTCTTCTTGGATGGTTTCTTTGTTTTCTTATCGCTGTAAAGATCGCCAGCCACGGAATATTGGTCAGGCGACATTTCATTGATCACGATATGCACGGACTCTGGCGCAACGCCGAGCGAGGCCACAATCGCCTCCGTCACGGCACGCGCCATTTTACGCTTTGCCGCAACGGGACGCTTGATAATATCGATATGAACGACCGGCATTTATGCGCGCTCCACGCACATGGCGATGCCCATCCCGCCGCCAATACAAAGCGTGGTCAGACCCTTCTTAGATCCCCGCTTCTGCATTTCGTGGATCAGCGTGACAAGAACGCGCGCGCCTGAGGCGCCGATGGGGTGACCAAGCGCAATGGCACCGCCATTGACGTTGACCTTGGTGACATCCCAGCCCATTTCCTTGTTCACGGCAATCGCCTGCGCAGCAAAGGCTTCGTTCGCTTCGACGAGATCCAGATCGCCCACATTCCAGCCCGCCTTTTGCAGGGCCAGCTTGCTCGCGGGGATAGGTCCCGTGCCCATCAGCGCCGGATCGACGCCGGCGGTTGCCCATGAGGCGATGCGCGCCAGCGGCGTAAGGCCACGCTTGGCGGCTTCTTCCTCGGTCATCAGAACAAAGGCCGCCGCGCCGTCATTGATGCCCGACGCATTACCAGCCGTAACTGTGCCATCTTTCTTGAACGCAGGCTTCAGCTTCGCCATGCCTTCGACGCTTGCGCCAAAGCGGGGATATTCATCCTGCGCAAAGGTGATGTCGCCCTTCTTGTTCGGAATGATGACGGGAACAATTTCGTCCTTGAACTTGCCAGCGTTGATCGCGGCTTCGGCCTTCAACTGTGATTCAACGGCGAAGATGTCTTGCATCTCGCGCGTGATGCCAAACTTCTCGGCCACGTTTTCAGCCGTGATGCCCATATGGCAATTGTTGAACACGTCGGACAGGCCATCATTGATCATCGTATCAACCATCGCGCCGTTGCCCATGCGCAGACCGTTGCGCAGATACATCGCGTGCTGGGAATTGCTCATGCTCTCCATGCCGCCCGCGACGATAACCTTGGCATCGCCGGACTTTAGCGCCATCGCGCCGTTCGCGACAGAGCGAAGGCCAGAACCGCAAATCTGGTTAACGGCATAAGCCGTCTTGTCGGCGGGAATGCCGCCAGCCATCGCGGCCTGACGTGCGGGGCCCATGCCGAGACCAGCCGAGAGCACGTGGCCCAAGACGACTTCATCCACGTCTCCCGCAGAAACCTTGGCGCGGATCAGCGCTTCTTTGATCACGTCGCCGCCAAGCTGCGCCGCTGTGCGTGAGGCGAGCGTGCCGTTAAAAGAACCGATAGCGGTGCGTACGGCGCTGACAATTACGATATTCGTCATGGGATAGAGACTCCTTGGGGTGGTCAAAAATGGAAAGCCACAGTGTCGAGAGTGCAGGACGCACTCTCGTCTTTGCAGCCGAGGGAAAAACAGACGCCACCATAAGTCAAACAATTAAGCAAAGCAAGAAAAACTCAAGAAAACCACGAGGTTATCATCGCACACTATGGTGCAATGCAACATAAAATGGGCGCGACTTCGCAGTGAATTCTTACAAGAAAACAACTAGGAGTTGCAGCCTAATCCTCGCTTTGCGCGGGAAGGCGGACGGTAAAGCGCGCGCCGATCACATGGCCCGCATCATCTTGGCGGTTTTCCGCCCAAATGCGCCCGTGGTGAGCCTCGATAATCTGCTTGGAAATACTGAGGCCAAGACCGGAATGGGTGCCGAATTTCTCCGCCTTGGGCCGTTCGCTATAGAAACGGTCAAAGATCGCCTCCAGCTTGTTGGGCGGGATGCCGCCCCCCTCATCCTCGACGATCAGATCGATCATGCCGCCCTTGACGGCCTGCGCTTTTACGACCACCTGACTTTGCGGCGGCGCGAAAGACAGCGCATTCGCAATAAGATTTTGCATCACTTGAACCAATCGCGCCTCTACACCCGATATCCTCAGCTCATTGCTGGGCTTCGGGTTCAGTACAACGGCAGCAGTTTTCTCTCCGCCCGTTTTGTCCAGCGAGTAAAAACCGACCAGAGTGCTAAGCATTTGTTCAATATCCACCACGGCGGCTTCATCACGTGTCAACTCGGCATCCAGACGCGAGGCCCGCGAAATATCGGTAATCAGGCGATCAAGACGATCGACATCGTCGCGGATCACTTGCATCAGCATTTTCTGACGCTCCGGATCGCGCACTTTTTCCGCCGTTTCGACCGCGCTACGCAAGGAGGTGAGAGGGTTCTTGATCTCGTGCGCCACGTCAGCCGCAAAGTTTTCAATCGCGCTGATGCGCTGCGCAAGCGCCGATGTCATTTCGCGCAAGGAGGTGGAAAGATCGCCGATCTCGTCACGCCGATAGCTGAAATCAGGAATGGCGTTGTGATTAAGCAGCCGCGCCGTTCCCGACAGCCCCACCATTTGCGTCTGTCCGCGACGCACACTTTCGGCGGCCTTGGCGAGCAGCTTAAGCGGACGCGCAATCGCGCGCGCCAGATAGATCGACAGCAACACCGTAATAAGCAACGTCACGCCAAAGATTTTCAGGATATCAAGGCGGACTTCCTGAATCGCCGCGTTGATTTTCGTATCGGGTCGCGTGAGGATAACCGTGCCGAGAATCTGCCTGTAGCGCTGCACGGGCGCGGCAACGGACAGTAAAAGGCCGCCTTGCGGCATGCGCCAGACCTGAGGCGCGACCTCGCCTTCCATTGCTTTTTTCACGACGTCATATTGGTTACCACGCTGAATGCTATCTTCAGGATAAACGGGGTAATCGCTTTTCGCCGCGATACGATCCATTAAATCGAACAACCCCATCGCACGATCCCCCAGCCAAAGACCCGTGCTGGCGGGAAGCTGTTTAGCCTGCACTTTTCCTGCGGGATCAAGGAGGATTTGGCTATCCGCCAAAAGCGTATCATCGGTGTCATAAAGACGCGTGCGCGTTTCGCTGGCCTCCACAAGCCGCCGGATCATAAGCCGCGCCAAAAGCGGCGAGAGGATATTGCGCTCGTCGCGATCCAGCACAACGGCGCCTTCGGCCACCGCACTGGCAGACATGCGCGCCTGCATCATCAGCCCGTCGAGTTCCGTCGCGATCAAACGATCCTGATACCGCCCCAGATACAGTAAACTGCCGACCAGAATGGCCAGTGCCATCACATTAACCGCCAGAATGCGCAACATTAGCGGCGACAAGCGCGGTCTTTCTCTTTTTTGCCAAAAACTGGGCGGCCACGGGCACGCGCTATGCTCTTCGCGCGAGCGCAGAAAAATAACGTCATGAAAGGCGCGAAGGTTCATCAAAAAACTCAATCTTCCTTATAGCGATAACCAACGCCATAAAGGGTTTCGATTTGCTCGAAGGTATCATCGACCACGCGGAACTTTTTGCGCAGGCGCTTGATGTGGCTGTCGATCGTGCGGTCATCAACATAGATGGACTCGCCGTACGCGGCGTCCATCAGCTGATCACGGCTTTTCACATGCCCGACGCGCTGCGCCAGCGCCTTGACCAGCAGGAACTCGGTCACTGTCAGGTCAACGGCCTTGCCCTTCCAAGTGCATTGGTGGCGCGCACCATCCAACACCAAATCACCGCGCGTGACGATTTGCGCGGCATCGGCGGCGGGCGGGTTCAAGCGCAGCTGTTCGCGACGCATGATAGCGCGCACGCGCTCCAGCAAAAGGCGCTGCGAGAAAGGCTTGGTGATGTAGTCATCCGCGCCCATTGAGAGGCCCATAATCTCGTCCACCTCTTCGTCCTTCGAGGT
>DNGD01000045.1 GCA_003486725.1 Rhodospirillaceae bacterium | reverse complement strand
AGCGCGAGCTGATCATTGGTGATCGTCAAACCGGCAAGACCGCTGTTGTGCTTGACACCTTCATCAATCAAAAGACGATCAACGAAGCTGGCGATCCCACAAAGAAGCTGCATTGCATCTATGTTGCCATCGGACAAAAGCGCTCCACAGTGGCGCAGATCGTCAAGACGCTGGAAGATTCCGGCGCGATGGAATATTCCATCGTTGTGGCCGCGACGGCTTCCGAGCCTGCTCCTTTGCAGTTCATCGCTCCTTACACGGGTTGTGCGATGGGCGAGTTCTTCCGCGATAATGGCAAGCATGCCGTCATCGTGTATGACGATTTGTCTAAGCAGGCTGTGGCGTATCGCCAGATGTCCTTGCTGCTGCGCCGTCCCCCAGGCCGCGAAGCCTATCCTGGCGACGTGTTCTATCTTCACTCCCGTTTGTTGGAACGTGCGGCGAAGATGAACGACAAGCTTGGCGGCGGTTCCTTGACGGCGTTGCCGATCATTGAAACGCAAGCGGGCGACGTTTCTGCTTACATTCCGACCAACGTGATTTCGATCACCGACGGCCAGATTTTCCTTGAAACCGCGCTGTTCTATAAGGGCGTCCGCCCCGCGATCAACGTCGGCCTGTCAGTGAGCCGCGTTGGTTCCGCCGCCCAGATCAAGGCGATGAAGCAGGTGGCTGGTTCGATCAAGCTGGATCTCGCACAGTTCCGCGAAATGGAAGCATTCTCGCAGTTCGCTTCGGATCTTGATGCCTCGACCAAGAAGTTGCTCAGCCGCGGTCAGCGTTTGACCGAGCTTTTGAAGCAAGCACAATACGCGCCGCTTCCGGTTGAAGAACAGGTTGTTTCCATCTATGCGGGCGTGAAGGGTTATCTGGACACCATCAAGGTGGATGATATCAATCGCTTCGAACAAGGGCTGCTCCGCGCGATGCGCAGCCACGGTGCGGCGATCCTGTCAGCCATCAAGGCCGACAAGCAGATCAAGCCTGAAACCGAAGAAAAGCTGAAGGCATTTATGGAAGCTCAGGTTCGCGAGTTTGTCTAAGAAATGCTGATAATGATAAAAAAGGCGCCTGAGTAATCAGGCGCCTTTTTTTATTGTGTCTAAGCAATAAAAATGATTAACTTTCGCGCGAATAGTCAGCAATTTATTGTATAAAAAGTGAAAGGATAAAGACATGCCAAAAGTTTCAATTCAAGTAAGCGATGAGGAAATACCTGAGTTAGGATTTCTTAAGCGCAAAACCTCCGCACGGAGACGGTCTGTTGTTGATAGGGCGTGTGAGGAGCCGCATCCCTTTATTGTGAGGCCTAATGAATGTGGTGATGTGGGCTGTTCTTCAAGAAATAAAACAGCTGAGGGGAAGAGGCTAAAACAACACAAATTGAAGGGCAGTCTTACTACGGAAGCCCTTTAACATATGAACGCGAGAACAAACATCATCATCGTTCACGGTACGGGCGGATCGCCGGAAGGGAACTGGTTTCCGTGGATGAAGGTGGAACTTGAAGCGTTGGGCGGCCACGTGTTGGTGCCGCGCTTTCCGACGCCCGAGGGACAGTCGTTCGAGGCGTGGCGCGAAGTTTTCCTGCGCGTTGCGAACGGCTTGCGAAAAGAAAATACAATTTTGATCGGGCACAGCATCGGCGCGCCCTTCGTGATGCGCATGGCAGAAGAATCGGAAGGACCATACAAGGCTATCTTCCCCATTTGTCCTTTCACGAAGACATTGGGGTGCTGCTTCGATGAGCTGAACGCGACGTTTGTTGATAACGTCTATGACTGGGATCGTGTGAAGGCTGGGGCAAAGCACCGCCTTTGTTTTGCGGGAGATGATGATCCCTATGTTCCCTTATCCTTCTCGCAGGAGGCTGCGACAAAGATGGAGGTGGAGCTGCGGATTATTCCCAAGGGAGGCCATTTGAACGCGGAATTCGGTTATCTGTCGTTCCCCCAATTGTTGGTTGAGGTCGAGCTTCTTTCGTGAGAGGCCTAGCCCCCGAAATAACGTTGAGCTAAGACGATGGCGCCATAAAGTACGAGGATGGCGGCTAGCGTGGCATAGCCTGTGCGCCCGATGTTTTGCTTGCTGGTCATGGCAATAGTGGGGAATTTTCTTTTCAAGCCCCAACGTGCCGTTTGGGTGAGGATCGCCCAATTGACGCCCAAAACAATAACGGGCAGTGCTGCTTTAACAAGAAGCGCTGTTATAGAGGGTAGCGCAGACAGGAAAGACGTCATCAGAACGCCAGCAAAAACTGCGCCGCTGATGATGATGCAAAGGATGGCCGTCATGATGCGCGTACTGCGCGTCTCGGTTTTAAGCGCGAGCGTCATGTTGTCCATGATTTCTTTGGCCGCTTCGCCGGAGAGTCCGACGGGATAAAGGCGGCGCAGATCGTTCGGTGTCACTTTACCCGTTAGCGCCAGTTTCAGCGCGTCACTTAGAACACGCACGGTAAGCGTTTGTTCCAAAGGCACTGCGCCATGGGCCGCGCGCACCAATTCGCGCCGCGCATCGGTGAGAGATTCATCCAAAAACGCCGGTACGCCGGATAAACGGGCGAGCTTCCCGACGCAGGAGACGATCCCTGATTTTGTCCCGATGCGCATTTTAAGGTCGGCATAGGCTATTTTGGCTTCCAATAGAATTGTCGTTTTATCGGCGGTTTCGGGGGCGGCAGCGGGTTTGATGGTTACATCGGCGTGGCCTTTAAAGATTTTGTCCTCGCCGATGCGCGAGATGGCGCGAAGAAGCCCGCTGGGCAGACCGCTGGTGCTGCCCAGACTAAAGGACAGTCTTGCGGCGCTCTTGATATGCGCCTCGCGTGTCATGACGCCTGCGCCCTGACATTGCGCGCACGGCGTTTGTCCGCGCCCTTGGCATGTGGGGCAAGGCAGCTTGCCCGTATTTTGACATTGGCGGCAAATGGCAAAGCGTGTGCCGTTGCAAATGGGACATGTTTTTCCGGGATTGACCGGGTCTTCACCACGACCATTGCAGTGATAGCAATGCTCTTGCCCCCGACCCTCACAATATTGGCAAACGGTGAATCCAAGGCCGTGACAATCGTTACAGGGGTGTTGCATCGCGCCTTTGCACGACGGGCAGTTTTCCGTGGCGGCGAGGATCGTCGTTTTATTATCCCAGATCAGCGTGGCATCGTGCTGTCCCCAGCCAAAGCCTTCTGTTTTTTTGATCTCGGCAACGGCAGCATCGATCCATGTGGCGTCTTTGCTGAAGGATTCCTGTCTTTCCTTGATGTCCGCTTCAAGCGCGGCATGGTTCGGCAGAATGTGCAGGCCTTTGACCTTGCTCCGTCCCCTATAGGCGCGCGTCTTGATATCCAGTCGGGGAGTCAGTTTAAGTGTGCCGGAAAGGGTATAGATGTCTTC
>DNGD01000076.1:9702-14142 GCA_003486725.1 Rhodospirillaceae bacterium | reverse complement strand
GTAAACGCCCCGCGAAGTTCATATAGATCTGTGAATCCTCTTCCTCGCTGGAGATGGCGAGCGCCAGCACTTCATTTTCTTTGAGTTCGCAAAAACGTTTCATGGTTATCACATTCTTTGGGTGCGCGGATTGTTTGGGACAACCCTAATTTGACATGGGTGACTTTTCGGTACAAGCTTTTGTATCGCTGGCGTCACAAACGGCGATTCTATCAGGTTCCTTTCACGCAAAACAGGAGTCCTTATCATGAAACTGCAAAATAAATTGGCGGCTGAAACTTTCGGCTCGCTTTGGCTTGTGCTCGGCGGTTGCGGCAGTGCCGTCCTTGCCGCGGGCGTTCCAGATGTCGGGATAGGTTTTGTCGGAGTCGCGTTGGCTTTTGGTTTGACGGTTTTGACGATGGCTTATGCCATCGGAAACATTTCCGGCTGCCATTTGAATCCGGCGGTGACGCTGGGTCTGGTTGTGGCGGGACGTTTTCCAAAGAAGGAAGCGGTGCCCTATATTATGGCGCAGTGCGTCGGCGCGATTGTTGGGGCGGGGCTGCTTGGTCTGATCGCCTCCGGCAAGGAAGGGTTTGATTTGGTGGCCTCCGGCTTTGCGGCCAACGGCTATGGCGAACATTCGCCCCAGCAATATTCGATGCTGGCGGCGTTTGTGTGCGAGGCCGTGATGACCTTTTTCTTTGTGTTTGTCATTCTGGGGGCAACCGACGCCAAAGTGCCGGCTGGTTTTGCGCCGCTCGCGATTGGTTTGGCGCTGACCTTGATCCATCTGATCAGCATCCCCGTGACGAACACTTCCGTCAATCCGGCACGGAGCCTTGGGCCAGCGATCTTTGTGGGTGACTGGGCGCTGATGCAGCTCTGGTTATTCTGGGTTGCACCGATCCTTGGCGCGGTCGTAGCGGGTCGTGTTTACCCGATGATCAACGGCAAGAAATAGATTGTCTGCAAAGGTGATGAAAGGGGGTAAAAAGTGCTCCCTTTTATCATCGACGCTAGGGCATCTAAGTAGCTCATACGCAAGGGAAAAATAGGCCGCTACCCCACTAAGGAAGTGGTCGAAATATTGCGCGTAGGAGCATCCTCGTGCCCCGTAGAGGCATTGTAGAGGGTGAGTGTTGTCGTAGAGCACTTTGGCGGTTCGAAAGAGGGAAAAACAGCCCCCTTGTTAACCTTAATATCGACCATTTATTGATAAGGCATTTCGTGTCATGATGCCACGCTTTTCATCTTTCGGATAGGTTTACCGATGCGCTTGCTGACATGGTTTCTTTCGCTGCCGGTTTTTATCGCGGTGATCGTCTTCGTCCTGCAAAACCGGATGCAGGTTCCCATCAGCTTCTGGCCGTTTGACCTTGAGGCCACCTTGCCCGTGTCGATCCTTTCGCTGGGCTTGCTGATCATTGGTTTTATTCTGGGCAGTCTGGTGACAGGCGTGACGAGCCTTCGCGCGAACTTCGAGGCGCGGCGTCTGCGCGGCGAAGTAGCGAAGCTGAACGATAAACTCAATCAACAACAAGCGCAGTCGCAATCACCTCTTTCCTGTGAGCCGACGATCCTTTACAAGGGTCGCTATCAAACCGTTTCAACCCTTGAGCCGCCTGCGCCTGCCTCCCGATGGAAGCGCTGGTTTGGAAGGAGCTAAGATATGACCCAAGTGAACCCCGTTTTCTGCGCCATCGATACGTCCGATCCTGTCAAGGCGCTGGCGCTTGCCGCGAAGCTTAAGGGCAAGGTCGGCGGACTTAAGGTCGGTCTTGAATATATGATGGCCAACGGCCCTCAGGGTTACGCGCAGTTTGCAGCGCTTGGCTTGCCATTATTTGTCGATGTGAAGTTGCACGATATTCCTAACACGGTAGCGGGCGCGGTGACGTCGCTTCTGCCCTTGAATGCCGACTTCATCACGATCCACACGGGCGGCGGTGCAGGCATGATGCGCGCAGCGGCTGAGGCGGCGGCGAAGTCCACAGGTAAGCGTCCCAAATTGCTCGGCGTGACGGTTCTCACCAGCATGGACGGCAGCGACCTGAAAGCTGTCGGGCAAGATGCGGACACGGCGGCGCAGGTTGAACGCCTTGCACTGCTTGCCAAGGAAAGCGGTCTTGATGGCGTGATTTGCTCGCCTGCCGAAGTGGTGCGCTTGCGTGCGCTTTGCGGCCCCGATTTTATTTTGATGGTGCCGGGCATTCGCCCTGCGTGGTCAGCGGCTAACGATCAAAAGCGTATCATGACGCCGCGCGAAGCGGTCGATGCGGGCGCGAGCTATCTTGTCATTGGAAGACCCATAACAGGCGCGGCCGATCCGGCCGATGCCGCGCAGAGGATTGTCGATGAAATCTTTGCACCATGTAGTGAAGCGAAGTGCAGCAGCTGCAGCTGCTGCGGTTAAAATCTGTGGCCTGAGCGACGAAGTTTCTCTCCACGCGGCGATTGAGGGGGGCGCAAGCTTTATCGGCTTTGTGTTTGTGCCGTCCTCCAAGCGCGTGATCACGATTGACCACGCGCTTGCGCTTTTGGAAAGTCTGCCTCAGCCGACGCTCTGCCGCTTTATGCGGGCGGATCAGGCGATCGCGGAAGACGGGCATCTTGTCCTCGTCGCGCTTTTGCAAAACCCGACCGATGAGCAGGTGAGGGAGGTTCTGCGCCTCAAGCCTCTTCTTGGTCTTATCCAGTTGCATGGCGATGAAACGCCCGCACGCGTCGCGGAAATCAAGATGCTTAGCGGTCTTCCCGTTATGAAAGCCATTGCAGTGGCAACAGCAGAGGATCTGGCGTGCGTCTCTTCTTACGAGAAGGTGGCCGATATGCTTTTGTTCGATACAAAGATCGGCAAAAGCTCCGGCGGCACGGGAAAAAGTTTTGATTGGTCGCTGTTGAAAGGCAAACGCTTTAAAAAGCCGTGGATGCTGGCGGGCGGCCTCACGCCCGATAACGTGGCCGAGGCGATCAAAATCACGAAGGCGAAGATAGTCGATGTGTCTTCCGGTGTCGAGACGAAGACAAAAAGCGACGGGACAAAAAAAGATCCGGATAAAATCCGGATCTTTTTAAGGGAAGTTTTTTATTAGTCAGGCCTATGAATTGGATAAAATCTTTTCCCGGCAGGTATAACGCGATTATTGCTGGAAAGAGCCGTGTTAGGAACGAAATCAACGCTTGGTACCTTGTTATTAATAATGCCGCGCGGATTATATTTTCCGTGCTTGTAGCCATGCCGTTCATAAGCTGTAAAAAGTTTCAGAACCAACGTTTTATGGAAATCTTTGTCCGTTGAACGAGGTCCAAACATTTCGAAACCGGCATTATGAAAAGTGGTCAGAACCCCTTTGAACATATTACGGATTACATTTTTTTTGACACCTCGGCGCGTTTGAACGTAGTTTTCAAAGCGCCTCAGGGCTATTTCGGCTTTGGCGTATTTTCCGATTGATGAAGCAGAGATAGGGGACATTTTTGTCATTTTTCAAACCTTGCTGATTTAAATGTATTCTATAATAACCATTGTATGTATGAACGCCCAAAAGAGAACAACAAAATTACTTTCATGACACAAAAAGATAGAATATGTTGCGCCGGACAGTGTAAATTGTAATTATATTACAGCTGCAAGCTGTTTCGGTTTTGCTGCCTGCTAATGTCGGTGACGGTGAGCCGAGTAGAGGAATGGTGGGCGCGGGACTTTTGCCATAAACCATACTATAATTCCGACACTTTCTGACGATAACCTTATTTCACGTCACGGTTCACCCCAATGATGAGGGCTCGCATGAAATATATCAAACTCGCGCTTGTTGCGCTTTTGCTTTCTACCGCTATGACGGCTCCTGTTTTTGCGAAAGATTCAGACCGCTATGATCGGTATGAAAACAGCCGTGATCGCGGCGGCGATGATAATATCCGCTGGAACGATGGATCACGTGACAATGACAGACGAGGCGGCGATGACAATATCCGCTGGAACGATGATCGGCGAGATGACGACAGGCGCGATGGACGTCGCGATGACGATAGGCAATACAGTTCACGTGACGGGGACTGGCGCCATAATCAGCGCGTGATTGTGATGAAGTTTGATAATGATCGGGCCAATCACATTCGCACCTACATGCATAAGCATTATCGCAATTATTGCCCGCCGGGCCTCGCCAAGAAACACAACCGTTGCAAACCTCCCGGCCATGCCAAGCGGCGCTATGAGGTCGGCGGGTACGTGCCTTTGTACCATTACGAGGTTCCCTACAATTTGTTGAACGAGGTCGGGCCACCGCCGCGCGGCACCTATTACACGATGGTAGACAGGGACGTTCTCTTGGTATCTGAAGCAACCAAAAAGATTCTGGATGCCGTGGTCTTATTCTCAGCGGTGCAGTAACTGAGATGACCCTAAGTTAAGCCCAGAGAAAAAGCCCCTTCGGGGGCTTTTTTTTAAAC
>DNGD01000076.1:0-9675 GCA_003486725.1 Rhodospirillaceae bacterium | reverse complement strand
CACTTCGACTTTCTCGACATTGCCCAGCGTCACCAGATAATCGGCAAGGCGTGACAAATCATCCAGATTATCCGTTAGGTTTGGCACAATCACGCAGCGTACCCACATCGGCTTTTTGATGTCCGCAAGAAGCCGCGCGAAATCCAGCGTTGGCTGAAGTTTTTTATGGGTGACCTTCTCGTATATTGCCGGATCGAATGATTTGATGTCGAGCAGCACAAGGTCGGTGACGTCCAGCAGTTCTTTTTTCACCATGGTTCCTAGATAGCCGGACGTATCCAGCGCCGTGTGAAGCCCCAGTTGTTTGCTCGCCTTGAAAATCTCGGTCACAAACGCTTGCTGGAATAAAGGCTCGCCGCCCGAGACGGTCACACCGCCGCCTGTGCGCTTCATAAAGTCGCTGTATTGGGAAATCTCGGCCATTAGCTCGCTGACCTTTGTCAGCTTGCCTTCGCGCAGGTTTCGCGTGTCAGGATTGTGGCAGTAAAGGCAGCGCAGCGGGCAGCCCGACACAAACACGACAAAGCGTAGGCCGGGGCCGTCCACCGTGCCTGCCGTTTCGACGGAATGGACATAGCCTTGAGAGGGACTAGGGACTGGGGACTGGGGACTAGGGGATTGGTGGGTTGTTTTAATGGTGTGTTTCATGTTGCTTATAGCCAACACAAACAATTTCCATCATTACGAGGGACGAATGCGGCGAAGCAACGATGGCTTTTATCTGATTTCATCATAACCGAATCCTTCTCTGGTCCCTAGTCCCTAACCCCGAGTCCCTAAATCACGCTGTGGAACGTGCGATTAATCACGTCCATCTGTTGCTCACGCGTCAGCTTGATAAAGTTGACGGCATAGCCCGACACGCGAACGGTGAGTTGCGGGTAAAGTTCGGGATGCTCCATCGCGTCCATCAGCGTCTCGCGTTGGAACACGTTGACGTTCATATGATGCGCATTGCGGCCAAAGTAACCGTCCAACAGGCCTGTCAGGTTGTTGATGCGGTCGGCTTCCGTTTTGCCCAATGCTTCCGGCACGATCGAGAAGGTATTGGAAATACCGTCCTGCGCTTGTTCATAGGGAATCTTCGCAACGGAGATCAGCGAGGCGAGGGCACCCTTTTTGTCGCGGCCATGCATGGGGTTTGCACCCGGAGCGAACGGCTCACCCGCCTTGCGGCCATCGGGCGTGCTGCCCGTTTTCTTGCCGTACACGACGTTCGAGGTGATGGTCAGAACCGACAAGGTCGGCACCGCGTCACGGTACGTCTTTTTCGTGCGCAGCTTGTTCATGAAGGTTTCAACAAGACCAATCGCGATGTTGTCCACGCGGTCGTCGTTGTTGCCGAACTGCGGATAGTCGCCGTCAATCTTGAAATCGGTCGCGAGGCCGCGCTCGTCGCGGATGACCGAAACCTTGGCGAATTTGATGGCCGAAAGAGAATCCGCCACCACAGACAAACCGGCGATGCCGCAAGCCATGGTGCGCAGGATGTCGCGATCATGCAGCGCCATTTCAATGCGTTCATAGCTGTATTTGTCGTGCATGTAGTGAATGATGTTCAGCGCATCCATATAAACGCCGGACAGCCAATCCATCATGACGTCCAGCTTGGCCATCACTTCGTCGTATTTCAAAACGTCGCCAGAGATCGGCGTGTAGGCAGGAGCAATTTGCTCGCCGCTCACTTCGTCCTTGCCGCCGTTGATCGCGTAAAGCAGTGCCTTGCCCAGATTGGCGCGCGCGCCGAAGAACTGCATTTGCTTGCCGATGCGCATGGCAGACACGCAGCACGCGATGCCGTAATCATCGCCCCAGAAGGGACGCATCACGTCGTCGTTTTCGTACTGGATCGAGCTGGTCGCGATCGACATCTTCGCGCAGTAATCCTTGAACGCCTTGGGCAAACGCTCGGACCACAGAACGGTAAGGTTCGGCTCTGGCGCGGGGCCAAGGTTGGTGAGCGAATGCATAAAGCGGAAAGAGGTCTTGGTGACAAGCGGACGGCCATCTTCGCCGACGCCGCCAAGGCATTCCGTCACCCATGTCGGATCGCCGGAGAACAGCGAGTTATATTCCGGCGTGCGGGCAAAGCGTACCATGCGCAGCTTCATCACGAAATGGTCGATGATCTCTTGCGCTTGCGTTTCGTCCAGAATGCCGGCCTTCAAATCGCGCTCGAAGTAAATATCGAGGAAGGTCGAGACGCGACCCAGCGACATCGCCGCGCCGTTCTGTTCCTTCACGGCGGCCAGATAGGCGAAATACAGCCACTGCACGGCTTCCTGCGCGGTTTCGGCGGGGCGTGAAACATCGGCACCATAGCTCTTGGCCATGGTTTCAAGTTCTTTGATCGCCTTGATCTGCTCGGCAAGTTCTTCGCGCAGGCGGATGGTTTCTTCGTTGATGGTATTATCCAGAAGAGCCATCTGTTGCTTGCGGTCTTCGATTAGACGCGTTGTGCCGTACAGCGCGACGCGGCGGTAATCGCCGATGATGCGGCCACGGCCATAGCCATCGGGCAGACCCGTGACGATGCCGGCTTTGCGCGCTTTCTTGATCGTCGGGGTGTAAACGTCAAACACGCCTTCGTTGTGCGTCTTGCGATACTTCGTGAAAATCTCGCGCACTTCCGGCGCAATCTCGTAGCCATAGGCCGTCAGGGAATCTTCCGCCACGCGGAAACCGCCAAAGGGCATCAGCGCGCGTTTCAGCGGCTTGTCGGTTTGCAAACCGACGATCTCTTCGAGCGTCGCGTCGATGTAGCCGGCTTTGTGCGCGGTGATGTTCGAAATAAGCGACGTGTCCATATCGAGCGTGCCGCCGTTGGCGGTCTCGGCCTTCATCAGATCGGCGACCTTCTGCCACAGCGCCTTGGTGCGCATGGTCGCGGGGGCGAGGAAGCTGTCATCGCCCGTATAGGGGGCGAAGTTGGTCTGGATGAAATCGCGCAAATCGACCTGATGCTGCCATTTGGAAGCCTTGAAGGGCTGCGGGGTCATGGAGTCACCTGTCGTTTGTGTGTTCATGTTGGCGTACGCGGCTGAAGATTTCATGGCTGTGCCTGTCTTTTCTTTTATCCAAGATATTGAGGTTTGGAATTCAGCGTACCGTTAGAGAAAATTATGCTTAATATCAATTAAAATCGTTCCAAAAACGCCATAATTCGTTGCTGCAATGCAATACAAAACGCGTGTGAAAACAGCGTGCAGTGCACCATTATTCATCTACATCTTGTAATGGATGGCTGTAGGCTTATGGTGCAGGTTGTTTTTCTTTTTGTTTCTGTTAGGGAGCTTTTATTAGTTAAAAAACTTTAATACTTAGCCCCTTTTTGAATACACACACCGTTTTATGCCATTTTGTTGATAATAGTTTCATAATTTTAAGGTATGATACGGCTTAGAAACGATAAACGATTATATTTTGGATATTTGAGAAATGACGATGCAACCACCTCTCACAGACGCTCAGAAGATCGACTTGCTGACGGCGCAACTTGCGGAAGCGCGACGTGAAAACGAAGAGAAGGCTGCGCAGTTCGCGGCGGCGTGCGCTGAAATAGCTCAAAACAAAAAAGTGCGCGAAATGTTGGGTTCTGCCTTGCGAGCCACAGGGGAAGTCATTGTTCGTGAGAAAAGAAATGCTGAAAAATTCAGAAAAGAAGGCGAGCTTGATGGTTTAACGGGCCTATTCAATCGAAAGGGTTTGGATCGAGAAACAAAAACCTTACTTGCTGAAATTGAGCGTTTAAATACCGGCAAAGAAATAAACGCACCGCTAAATGACGCGGAAATGAACTTCGTTGGGGTTATGGCTATCGATTTAGATCATTTTAAAAATGTTAATGACACGATGGGGCATGGTGTTGGCGATCAAGCTTTGATAGGGGTCGCTGAAGTCATGCGTAAAGCAACGCGCCCAATGGATATTCGCGCGCGTCCGGGCGGTGATGAGTTTAGGATTGTTATGCATATCCATGCCGGTTCTGCTGAAGAGGCAATGGAAAAGCTGAAGCTTATTTCTGACCGTGTTCGTGTGGGCATCCGAGGCGTTGGAAAAGAACTTGGAGCGGTACTGTCAGGAAGTATAGGCGCAGCTGCATTTGGTCCCCTCGTTCATGATGCGGCGGGTAACTTAGTGTTATTGGAAGACACGCACGCACGGGCTGATTACTACAGCTATGTTGTTAAGGAAAACGACAAGGATGGTGTGTGCGTTTCGGGCGCGGACGGGCGCCCCGTCATTGTGGGAAAAGAAGGCCTGTCGCTCGTGCTGCCCCCGATGGAGGCTTCGCAAAAGGCGACAGCTGAACGCAAAGCCCCCGGAAACGCTCCCCAAAAGGGCTGAATTCCCCTTATCCTCCTCATTGTAAGCTGAAAAAAGCCGTGTTAGGCTGAGGGCTCGCCTCGCCTATGGAGAGGCGTGTGAATTTGACGCCATTAACAGCATAACCAAGGATTTTAATCCCATGTCCCAGCCAGAAACCTCATTGATGAGCCGTATTGTTTCTCTGTCCAAGCGCCGTGGATTTATCTATCAGGCGTCCGAAATTTACGGCGGTTTAAACGGTTTCTGGGATTTTGGCCCCTTGGGTTGCCAGCTGAAAAACAATCTGCGCGATGCGTGGTGGCATTCGATGGTGGAGTGTCCCCCACTGGGGCCTGATGGCAAGCCGCTGACGATTGTCGGCCTCGACAGCTCCATCATCCAGCATCCGCGCACATGGCATGCCTCGGGCCACGTCGGCGGTTTCGCCGATCTGATGGTTGATTGCCGCGAGACGAAACTGCGCTATCGCGCCGATCATGTGATGTGCTCAATGGTCTACATTGAAACGAACAAAGATGTAGAGGGTGCCATCCCGAGTCCATGGAATTATGTATCGGCTCTCGAAGGCGAGGATGTCGTAGAGCTTCTTGAGAAAAAAGCACAGAAAGTTCTTCGCAAACATTTCAGTGGTGAATTAAAGGTAAGGGTTTCAAAACTTGATAAGCCTGTTCCTCTTACAGAGTTGTCAGCAGAGCAGCAGAAAATTGTAATAGGCCCGGATGCTAGTGATATTGGTACACTCACCGAGCCGCGCGCGTTCAACCTGATGTTTGAATCGCATGTCGGCGTGTTTCAGGATGATGACTCGAAGGTTTATCTCCGCCCTGAAACGGCGCAGGGCATCTTCCTGCAATACAAAAATATCATGGACACGTCGCGCGTGAAGCCGCCATTCGGCGTCGCGCAGGTTGGAAAATCCTTCCGCAACGAAGTCACGCCGCGCAACTTCATCTTCCGCTCGCGCGAGTTTGAGCAAATGGAGATGGAGTTCTTCTGCCCGCCGGAAGATGGTTTGATGTGGTACGAATTCTGGGTTGCCGAGCGCATGCGCTGGTGGGAAGAAGTGGTGGGTTGCAAAAAAGAAAACCTGTTCCGCCACATCATCCCCGAGAATGAAGTCGCTCACTATTCCAAGGGCACGTCGGATATCGAATATCGCTGGCCGTTCACCACGCCGAATTTTGGCGAGTTGGAAGGTGTCGCGTATCGCACGGATTACGATCTCAAACAGCACACCGAGTTCAGCAAGCAAAAGCTGGATTATTTCGATCAGGAAGGCGGTCGCCGCTATGTGCCGCATGTGGTCGAGCCTGCCAGCGGTCTGACGCGCGGCGTGTTGCTCATTCTGTCGGAAGCCTATCAGTACGACGAAGGCCGCGCCTCGCCGGAGTGGCTCAAGATCAAGCCGAGCCTCGCGCCGATCAAGCTGGGCATCTTCCCGCTGGTCAACAAGGATGGCATGCCGGAAGTGGCTGAGAAGCTCTATATGGATCTGCGCCAGACTTATACTTGTCAGTTTGATGCCAAGCAGGCGATCGGCAAGCGCTATGCGCGTATGGATGAAGCGGGTACACCGTTCTGTATCACAGTGGATGGCAAAACGCTGTCGGATCAGGTTGTTACGATCCGCGACCGCGACATAGCCACGCAAGAAACCGTCTCGCTCGACAAGGTGCGTGAATACGTGGCCGCCAAGTTGCTGGGGTAGGGCTCGTTAGGCCTTAAACGCAACCAAGGCTTTCAACAAATTGTTGAGGCGCGTTTGCCAGCCTTTGCCGCTGGCTTTCAGCGCGGCCAGAACCTCTGTGTCCAGACTGATGCTCACGACGGTTTTGCTGCGTCCGGCGGGGCGGCCACGGCGGAGTGGCTTCTGCGCCTCTGTCTTTCCTGAAATACCCATTTGATCCCCGTTTTTGCTGCGATGAATAAATGTAGTGATAGATAATAATAGATATAGCTATAAAAAACCATGGGTCCGTTTCGACGCCGGTTTGTGGTACACTCCCTCCGTATTCATATTCGCCTGTCTTTAAAGAAACAGTAATCTTTTCCCGACCAAATAGGCTGTTCACTGAACTATTGGGGACTCACCATGTTCGATCTTGATCCCGTTTTGCTGGCGCGACTTCAATTTGCGGCCAATATCACCTTCCACATTGTTTTTCCCTCCACCACCATCGCGTTGGCGTGGATCCTGTTCTTCTTCAAACGGCGGTTCGCCGCGACGAAAAACGCCATCTGGATGGACGCCTATTTCTTCTGGACGAAAATCTTCGCGCTGTGCTTCGCGCTGGGCGTCGTGTCGGGCATTACCATGTCTTTCCAATTCGGCACCAACTGGCCGGGCTTTATGAACACGGTGGGCAACATCGCGGGGCCCTTGCTGGGGTATGAGGTGCTGACGGCCTTTTTCTTGGAAGCTACGTTCCTTGGCATCATGTTGTTCGGGTATAAGCGTGTGTCGCCGTTCGTGCATAATCTGGCAACGTTCCTCGTGGCATTGGGCACAACGTTCTCGGCCTTTTGGATTCTTGCCCTTAACAGCTGGATGCAAACGCCGGTGGGTTTTGAGATGATTGACGGCAAGGCGCATGCGGTTGATTGGCTCGCGATCCTGTGGAGCCCGTCCATGCCGTACCGCTTTGCGCATGTTCTGCTGGCCTCTGGCCTGACGGCCTCGTTCCTTGTGGCGGGGATTTCGGCCTATCGCTGGCTCAAAAATGATCGCGGCCCCGCCGTGATGGCGGCGCTGAAAACAGGTGTCTATATGGCGGCCATCCTCATCCCTTTGCAGATTTTTGCAGGCGATCTGCATGGGCTGAACACGCTGAAACACCAGCCGCAAAAAGTCGCGGCGATGGAAGGGCTGTGGAACACACAAAAAGGTGCGCCGTTCGTGCTCTTCGGCTGGCCGGATCAGGAGACGCGCAGCAACTTGTTCTCCCTTGAAATCCCCAAGGCCTCCAGTCTGATCCTGACGCACGATTTGGATGGTGAGGTGAAGGGGCTCAACGAATTTGAAGGCAAACACCCACCCGTCGCGCCGGTGTTCTGGACATTCCGTTTGATGGTGGGGCTGGGCTCGTTGATGTTACTGGTGTCATGGGCGGCGGCCTATCAATTGAAGCGCAAGAATGACATCACGCCGCTGGTCGCCAAGGCGCTCACTTTGATGGCGTTTTCGGGCTGGGTGGGCACGGTCCTTGGCTGGTACGTCACGGAAATCGGACGGCAACCATGGCTGGTGCAGGATTTGCTGCTGACGGCTGACGCGGCTTCCGCCGTTCCGCCGCCGATGATCGGCCTGTCGCTGACGCTCTATCTGATCCTCTATATCGTGCTGATGACGGCCTTTATCAAAACGCTGTTCTATATGGCGCGTAAAGGTGCGGTTGTTACTGCAGTCAAAAGCCAATACTGAAGGGAATAAGCCATGGAAATCTTTGAAAATGGACAATGGTTGCCGTTGACGTTTGCCTTGCTGATGGCCGTTGCGGTTTTGGTCTATGCCGTCCTTGATGGTTACGACCTTGGCGTGGGGATATTGATGAGGCTTGCAACGCCAGCCGAACAAGACACGATGATCGCCTCCATCGGTCCCTTTTGGGATGCGAACGAGACGTGGCTGGTGCTGGCGGTCGGGTTGCTGTTGATTGCGTTTCCGCAGGCAAACGGAATTGTGCTGGGCCACCTCTATGTGCCGACGTTCTTGATGCTGATCGGGCTTATCTTGCGTGGTGTTTCCTTTGATTTCCGCGCCAAGGCGAAGGTGGAGCATAAAGAGCGATGGAACCTTGCCTTTACCGGCGGGTCGTTTCTGGTCGCGATCACGCAGGGTTATATGGTGGGCGCTTATATTCTTGGTTTCGAATATGGCTTATTCCCGCTTTTATTCTGTCTGATGACGGGGCTTTTCGTTGCGGCGGCGTATAGTCTGATCGGCGCGTGCTGGCTGATTATGAAAACCGAAGGGGAGCTTCAGAAAAAGGCGATTGCGTGGGCAGGCACAGCGGTGAAGGGGACGACGGCGGGGATCGCGCTCGTATCCATCGCGACACCGCTGGTCAGTGCACATGTCTTTGCGCGCTGGACGACATTCCCTGATTTGCTGATCCTCGCGCCGTTGCCGCTGATCGTGATCGGGCTGACGGTTTGGTTGAACTCCTCGTTGAGGTGTTTGCAGCAAGAGCCCTGCGTCAAGCAATGGATGCCGTTCGCGATGACGGCAGGCCTCTATGTCACCAGTCTTATCGCGCTGGCGTATAGCTTCTATCCCTATATCGTGCCGGGACAGCTGAAGATCGTGGATGCAGCCAGCGCGCCGGAATCGCTGATGTTCATTCTGGTGGGCGCGCTGATCGTCCTGCCGTTTCTATTCGGCTACACCTTTTACGCATACAAGGTGTTTCACGGCAAAGCCAAGGAACTCAGCTACGATTGATTACTTCATGGTGAGGGATAGGCTCGGCTTACGCCCGCTTCTCATCATCCACAGGAGCAGCAGCCAGAACCACAGATTGCTGCGTTTTTGATCACGTGTCGGTTCCGGCATCGGCTCGGCCTTGGGCGCAGCGCAGCGCAGATGGCCGCTCTTGCGCATCGCCAGATGCTTTTCTTCGATGGCTGTGATTTCGCTGATGACGTCGCGCTCTTTGGCTTCCATGCCTGCGATTTGCTCAACCCAGCGGCTAAGGCGGCGCAAGAGGGTAGGCGTCAGATCTTGGCGTGGTTGCAACTCACCCGCCTTGGCGTTCAGCTGCTTGAGCTTGGCGGTTTTCAGGCCCCATTTATTATAGAGGTCGCGTAGGCGATCCATTTTCTGGATAAAGGCGTTTTGCATGAATAAGTCCCTTGAAATACAGGTAAGGCTCTATTCATAGCAAATCAGGGTAAAGCGATCGTTAATTATGCGCAATAAAGCGCATAAAACGTGCTAAAATGTCTATTTTTGACGCCATTTAGGGGCTGTTTTAGGGGCGTTTTACCCCTTTTAGACCCTTATTACGGCATCGCCTCGACCAACGCGGACACGCTTGGCGATTGCGAAGTTACCGTGCGCTTCACCAAAACATCACGCGGGGAGACTTTGCTGCCGTACATCTGGCGGTTCCATGTGTGGCGCGGCGAGATAACGGCGCCTTCCAGCGATGCGCCGACATAAAGTCCCTCGGAGCGGGCGAAGGCGTACATGTCGGATTTCATGCCCATGGCGGTGGCGGCGTTCACGCCTTTACCCAGTTCGCCGATCGCGACGCCGGCATCGCCGCCCAGCGTGAATTGGCGATCCAGAACAGCGTTGAGTCCTTTTTCCGTCATGACCGTGATGACGTATTCAGAGGTGCTGCC
>DNGD01000088.1 GCA_003486725.1 Rhodospirillaceae bacterium | reverse complement strand
TCCGCCAGCTTGCCGGGCAGCGAGGTGGGATCGAGTGCGCTCTTGCGGCGTGTCAGCTCGCGCGCCTTGCGCGCCGCGTCGCGGGCAATGGCGGCCTCTACAACCTTGCCGACCACCTTCTTGGCCTCGGACGGATGCTCTTCAAACCACGTGTTGAGCATCTCGCCGATCGTGACTTCCACGACGGGTTTGACTTCGGACGAGACCAGCTTTTCCTTGGTCTGTGACGAGAATTTCGGATCGGGCACCTTGACGGAAAGCACGCAGGTCAGGCCCTCGCGCGCATCTTCGCCCGACAGCGCAACCTTGTCCTTTTTGGCCAAACCAGAGCTTTCGGCGTAATGGTTCACGGTGCGCGTCAGCGCCGCGCGGAAACCGGCCAGATGCGTGCCGCCATCCTTTTGCGGGATGTTGTTGGTGAAGCACAGCATGTTCTCGTGATAGCTGTCATTCCATTGCAGCGAGCATTCAACGGTGATGCCGTCGGTTTCCTTCTTCACCGCGATTGGCGTGTCGTGCAAACGCACTTTGGATTTGTCCAAATACGTCACGAATTCGTGCAGGCCGCCTTCGTAATTCAGATGCGTGTGCCGTGGCTCCACGCCGCGCGCATCGGTCAGGTACACATTGATGCCGGAGTTGAGGAAGGCGAGTTCGCGCAAGCGATGCTCAATCGTCGCATAGACAAACTCGGTCTGCGTAAATGTTTCCTTGGACGGTAAAAAGGTAATCTCGGTGCCCGTTTGGTCTGACGGCCCGCCTTCTTTCAGCGGCTCGACCGCGACGCCGTCCTTGAAGCGCATCGTATATTCATGACCCTGACGCCAGATGGTCAGATCCAGCCATTCGGACAGCGCGTTGACAACCGAAACGCCGACGCCGTGCAGACCGCCGGATACTTTGTATGAATTCTGGTTAAACTTGCCGCCCGCATGCAGCTCGGTCATCACGACTTCCGCTGCCGAGATGCCTTCCTCCGCGTGAATGTCGACGGGGATGCCGCGACCATTATCGCGCACGGTGCACGATCCGTCGGCGTTCAACACCACATCGATGCGCGTGCAATAACCGGCGAGCGATTCATCCACCGCATTGTCGACGACTTCATAGACCATATGGTGAAGGCCTGAGCCGTCATCGGTATCGCCGATATACATGCCGGGGCGCTTGCGAACGGCGTCCAAACCGCGCAAGACGGTGATGGAATCGGCGCCATATTCTTCGATGGTTTCGTTGATGATATCTGAGGTGCTTTTTGTCATAAAATCCAAGGCGTTATAAGTGTTTCAGTGAGTCTTTTTTCTAGCATGTTTGATCCCTCGGCGCAATGGTCGAGGCAGGGGCGGGGAACCCGAAAAAACAGGGAAAAAGAGGGGATTTTGGGGCTTAAAAAAGCCAGCTAAACCACGAAAGGTTTGCCCTTTGGGGCGGCCCAAGAGACGACACCGACAGGGCCCGTTGGGGTCTGCGGCGCAAGGGACACGCGGCGGTCGATGGGCAGCTGCCGAAGGGCGGATTCAAGCGCCTGTTCTTGTTCGCGAATAACCGCTGGGCCAACCTTATCCTGCATCAACACTTCGCTGGAAATGTGATTAAGATCGCATCCCATAAGATTAAGCGCTGCCCGCTCAACCCTTTTAATGCCTTCCTGAGACTCAAATGACGTGCACCCCTTGCTGATGAGATAACCGGAAATTTGATCAAGAGCGGCTTGCGTATCGGGCTGTCCGCTGATCATGTCGAGGATGACAGATAGTCCTGATTCCGGCAAAGAAGGGCTCTCGAAGCGAGAGATGATCTTGTGGGACTGGACAGTTCTCTGCCCTCCGTCTGTGTTGCTCAGGACGGTGGAGTGAGTCTGACGATTAGCGGACATAACACCCGTCAGCGCGATGTCCTTATTATAGATATGATTTGATCCAGGCTCTTGCACTGTGAAGAGCGGGTGCATGGGACCGGTTTGTCGCTTTCTCGCCACTTCAGCCGCCCCGTTCAACGCCATGTCGATTTCTTCATCAATGCGCGCTTTATCCAGAATCTCGTCTTTGACAAGCCCTGCATCGATGGCTGGATTCCCTGTCTGTCCAGAAGTGATCGCTCGATACTTGCCGCCTTCAATTGTCGTAAAATTCACGAAATAGGGGTGAACAGCGCCATCCTTTTCGATCTGCGTGCGCAGCGTGCCGTGTCCACTTTGGGGGTTGTAGAAAAGAGTGACGTGATGATCGTTGGACTTTTGAATCTGGATAATTTTCTGAATCTCGGCGTTTGGTTCCCCCGTGTCACTGGCCAAACGATCGGGCGCAACCAAAGAATCATAAACGATGGTTTTGTATCCGTTGATGGTGGCCACATTGGGCGCATCGTCTGCGGCATAGGCCGTGGAGGCACCAAGAATTTTTGGCAAGCTCTCTGCCACGGCGGGCGGGATCACGGAGTCGACAGCTTTTGCTGCTAAAAGGGTCGCGGCTGCGCGTAAAAATCCACGGCGAGAAATTCTCATAAGATATCCCCTTAAATGACCTGAACAATATGGCGCATTCTACCATAAAAACCATTGCGATCGGGTAAAGAATTAATTTCAAGACGGCAGGCGCCTCTTGCTCGCCGCCGCACCCCTTAACGATCTGAAAACAAAGAATAAATGATTAAGGCTTTATGTTCCACCCGTTACTGTCGCTGGGGCCTGACCGGGTTGGTTTCATGTGGCGCAAGGATGAAAAAGCCGTATGCAGATTGTCGTTTATCGTGGCTTCGGTCAAATAGTGGGCACCTTGCAGGTCGCGTCTGTCGGGGTCGACGATCATGTCGTGCGGCGCTCTGACGACGGGCTTTTCATAAAGTTTGAACCACCCGTCATTTTGAGGTCCGGGAACGCCGCCCCCCGAGGTGACCTTATGGGCGTCCCAAAGCATGGCCACGGCGATCGACTTGGCGAAAAATAGCCGCTCTTCGAAGTTGAGAGAACGAAAAGCGGGACGACCCTTGCTGAGGGTCTTTTGAATGTCTTCAGCCAGTCGCTTGATGGTGGTGATGCCGTTGCCCAAAGTGATGGCGTGGGCAAACTGGCCGCCCGGCAGGGAGGGATGATAAAAGCGCGTCATGACGACTGTTTCACGGTCAGACGATTGGACTTGCGTTTCCCGATCCCGTGATGTCACGCCGGAAAGCTCTTCTCCCGTGGGCAGATATTCAGGGCGGCTCATGCCAAGCGAGGGTGTCACAGAGAAAGCAATATTAAGCGCTTTGGCAATGTCACATTCCGCCCATTTGATTTCAGGAGAATCTTTACTAAAGATGATTTTGTCGCCTCTCGGCGTTTTGGCGTCTGTGTCTCGAAGCGTGGGCGTTCCCGTTTCGGGGTTATAGCCAAACTCTGCGTAGAGAGGATACACCGTCTGGCCAGCCTCAAAAAAAGTGTCAATTGAAACGCGCCGCTGATGGGCGTTAAACGTCACGGTGTATTTGTTGGGAAAGCCGCCTATTTGACGGCCATAATCAATGGCGGCAATGATTGTATCGCCTTTGGGGTCCACAGATTTATAGATGGTAGCTTCAAGATTGCCTTCACGAAAAACATTGGGGGCCACTTGCTCGGCGGCTTTAACGAGAACGTCTGGAATACACACAGACGCGGCGGCAAGCGGAAGAAATTTCGTCAGGAAATCGCGGCGGGTCGTTTTCATAATAGAGCCTTTGTAAAAAAATCAACGATGGGCAGATTTTATCATAGAGAAAGCTGTTTTTGTGAAGAATAATACTTTCAGGACCGCAGATGTTCCTCGACCCATTGCCCGCAATTGACGATCAGGGGGTCATAGGACAACGCCTTGATAAACTTCAGCAAATCGCTGGCCGGCAGGCTGGTGGAGGCATCGTTGCGCAGGGGGTGAAAGTTAACAAGCGGGGCCTGCATCATATCGCTATCCAAAACCACTGTGCAACGGCGGCCCCCCTTACTCATCGTATCATTCATCAGCGCAAAAGGCGTGACCGAGCCGGGCGTGATGCCCAGAACCTCCAAAAGCAATTCGGGTTTGCCAAAAGACAACCGCGCCGAGCCGATGGCGCGCTCCAGCGCACTGATATGCGCGCGCTTGTCGCCGGGCATGACGATCAGCCAGATTTTGTCTTTCTTGTCCTTCATAAAAAGATTTTTGCAGTGCAGGCCGGGGATTTTGTCATGCCAGTCGCGGCCATCTTGCACCGTGAACAGCGGCGGATGTTCCACGGTCTGGTGTGTGATGTGAAGCTGATCGAGCAGCGCAAAGAGTTCTTTTTCGGAAGCAGGCATGGAAACTTTATAAACCGAAACCTTACGCCGCCGCCAGTCCAAGTTCTTTAAGGCTGCTTCCGCTGTACAATTGAATTTTAAGGTCTGGTTTCATCGCCTCGGCCAGCGGAAGCAGGGCGTGATTTTTTTCGGCATCCTTTAGCCCAAGGAAAATTTCGGGAAAGCCTTTTCGACGCGTCAGGATTTGCGATACGATCATAATGTCGGTCCCCTGTGAGGCGGGCTCAACAAGGTTTTTGCCGACAATCCACTCGTTTTTCAGCGCCGCTTGTTGGTCATGGGGGATGCCGATGTCGGCGCGCTCAACAATTTTGACCTCATCCAGCGTAAAGAAATAGAAGGCCTGCGCCAAGGCCTCCCCCTTCTTGTCGCGGCGCTCGGTGTAGCGAAGGCAATGTTCCCCGATTTCAGGAATGTGGGTCTGCCGTAAATAGTCGTGATGGGGGAAAGCCGCTTTCCTGATCGCAAAGACGGGGTATCGATCAAGCTTGAATTGCTCCATCATCGTTTTGACAACGATGACCCATTGTCCGCCTGCCTCCGTAAGAAAGCTTCCCATGTTTGCTTTGCGTGTGAACACGTCGCCAATTTCGAAGCCCTGACGATATAACATGGCATGTCCTTTCTCTCGCAAAGAGCGCGAGCGTAGCGGGCGAAAAAGACACAATTCATTTACAGCCAACGCACACTGAAAGAAAAAGACAATTTAGCTCTACAGTTGATGCCTGATTTTTGTCTTTTTCATGTCGTTAAACGATCTCCCCGCGCTTGCGGCACACAGTTCTCGCGTTAACCATGTGGCCGATCAACAAAGACCCTGTTCCTGCGGGGACAAAAGGGTGTAAGGTTTCCCTGCATTTTTGAAAAAGCCATCCTTCGCGGAGATCGGTTATGACCATGCTTCAGCCAGAGTCCTATGAGCCCGTCCTCGTCCCGTTTGCCGAAAAGGTGGACGGCGTCATGGTCACGCCCACGATTATTTTTTATTATAATGATCTTTATGTTCAATACCCGCCGGCGGCCGAGCAAAATCCGGTGCTTGTTTGCTGTGAACAAGATTATGCGCAGGAGGCCCTCGTGGGCACAGGTCAAAAGGACAGCGCCCCTCATCCCTTGCGACAAGAAGACGTCTTTATGCTAGCGACCACCGACAATCTGACTTTTATCATGCAGCGTCCCGATGGCCTCGACGTGATTCCTTTGTCTTCCGGTGAGGACGCGGCCACGCAGACAGCGGGACTTTTCCGCACGGTTCGGGCGTTGCTTTGTCGCGGCGCGAAAAAGCTTCGCGACGAGCAAGGCCCGCTTGGCCATCAAATGCCGATCACGATCAATCAATGTGTGAAGGGGCTAGCTGCGCAACGCTTGGAGCTGGCCAGTGGCAGGATGGCGCGCTATTTCTCGGGGTTGGGATTGTAATCGAGCCTCAGAACCTTAAGCGGCTTGAGGCTCCCTGAACCCGATTTTTCTTCGAAGGCCGGCATTGTTATGCTCACCATAGGTTGCGAGCAGCTTCAGCGGATTTAAATGCCCTGATTCCAGTTTTTGTTTGAACGTTGGCTCCATCGCGTCCCGCAGTGGAACATGAAGGTGGTTTCCCCGTCCATCCTTAAAGCCAAGCAGAAGCTCGGGTGCGCCGGTGCGGCGGGTAAATATCTGGGACACAAGCATCAGGTCGTTTTCTGGCGCGGTGCGGGCGGCAAATCTTTTCCCGACGACCCAGTCCTGTTTCAACGCCTTTTGTTGCCCATCGGAAATGCCGGCGTCAACTTTTCCAACGATTTTAACTTCATCCAGTGAAAAGAAATAAAAGGGATGAACGGAGGGGGTGTCTTTTTCATCGTGATCGTTCGCTGAAGAAAGATAGTGCTCCCCGATAACAGGGATGTTATCGCGAAGAAAAAAATAGTGATCGTGAAAGCATTCTTCCCGAACGGCAATGACGGGGTATCGATCAGGTTTGAATTTTTCCATCATCGCCTTGGTGCTGATGGCCCAGCGTCCCTCTCCCATGGCGCCCGTAAGAAAGCTTCCCGTATAGCCTTTGCTGACAAATACATCGAAAAGCTCACAGTCAACATTGTATGTCATTATAACCGCTTTCTTCCCGTTTATATCAAGGGTGTGCAAGAATTGAATCTGATGTTTAAACGCACATTCTTTTTATTTTAGGGCAGAGCCTAATGAACAAAACGGAAAAGGCAACGATAAAGTGTGCCTAATGAACTCGTGGTTATCGCGTAACTATTGTGGGTGATCGCGTACCCATTCCACCCGCCCCTCACTTCTTCTTTTCTTCTTCCTCCAGCGCCTCATCGAGCAGCTGGTCAAACACGGAAACGTCTTCTTCCCTTTCGTCATCGGGCATCACAAAATCACCGACATCAGCTTTGATCAGCGCATCGTTCCACAAATGAACGGGTGAATGCAGCATCACCGCTTGCCGCGCATAGATGTGCATTTGTTTGTTGCGCTTATAACTCGCCACGGATTTGTCGCCCTTGAAAACCATCTCGAGCAATTCTTTGTCGAACAGTTTTTCGCCCATCCATTTGGCGCGTTCTTCCCTCATCGCGCACACCGATGTTTCGGGCACCAGCGCATAAACCAGCCGGCACCCCATCGCCTGCGCGGCCTTGTCCAGTTTGTTCAGGGTGATGTTGCCTTCGCGCTCCTGCCTTTCCAGCTCGCTGATGCGGGGTTGATGCGTTCCCATCCGCTTCGCGAGTTGCGCCGCCGACATGCCGAGCGCGTGACGAAGTTTGGTGATCCATCCTTCGGCGGGGCGACTCCCCTTGGAGGAAGAGGCGCGGGCAAAACGGCGTAGCGCCTTGGTCTCCTCATCGAAGGCGACGGCGTCTTGGGGCATGTCAAAAGGCGGCAATTTCATGCGGCTATCATGCGTCTTTTTGGTCAAAAACACCACATAAAACGCATTTTGATATACGGTAAAAGCGTATAGAAAATCGCAAAATGTATACGGAAAAAGCGTATATTTGAGGCCGATTCTGCCTATTTTTTAGGCAAAACGACAAAAAACCCTGTTTGGGAGGTCTCGGATGGTCAAAACGCGAAAGTCGTCGCAAAAAACACGTCATATAACGCTTGCTTTTGGGGGCGAAAGCTTGGACAATGCTGCGGCTAACACCTTATAATTGAAAGGCTTTTTCTAATGCGTCCTTCAAATCGCGCCGCCGATCGGCTTCGCGCCGTCGAAATCATCCCCCATGCCGCCAAATATGCCGAAGGCTCCTGCCTCATCAAGATGGGCGACACGCATGTGCTCTGCACGGCCTCGATCAGCGAAAAAGTGCCAGCCTTTATAAAGGGTTCGGGCCTCGGCTGGGTCACGGCGGAATATGGGATGCTCCCGCGCTCGACCCATGAACGCATGGATCGCGAGGCCGCGAAGGGCAAACAGTCCGGAAGAACGCAAGAGATTCAACGTCTTATCGGTCGCGCGCTCCGCGCCGTGGTGGACCGCAAGGTGCTGGGCGAAATCCAGATCAAGGTGGATTGCGATGTGATTCAGGCTGATGGCGGCACGCGCACGGCGTCGATCACGGGCGGCTATGTGGCCCTCGCGCTGGCCTGTAACTATCTGAAAAAGATAGGAAGATTGACCTCCTCGCCGCTCACCGATACCGTGGGTGCGGTGTCTTGCGGCCTTTATGAAGGCACGGCGGTGCTGGATTTGGACTATGCGGAAGATTCAAACGCGCAGGCGGATTCCAATTTTGTGATGACAGGCTCTGGCAAAATCGTGGAGATTCAAGGCACGGCGGAGCAGCATCCTTTTGAAGAATCAGAGTTTTTGGCGCTTCTGGCGCTGGCCCGTGGCGGCATCGCGACCCTCAATGCCGCGCAGCATAAAGCCATAAATGGTGCAGCATAAATGCGATTTGGCGCTGACAACAAACTTCTGCTCGCGACCCACAACAGGGGAAAATTGAAGGAATTTCAAAGCCTTCTGGCTCCTCTGGGCGTGACCGTCGTCGGCGCGGGCGATCTTGCCTTGCCAGAGCCGGAGGAAACAGGACTGACCTTTCACGACAACGCGCTTCTGAAGGCGCGGGTCGCGATGGCAGCCACGGGGCTGCCCGCATTGGCGGACGATTCCGGCCTTTGTGTCAATGCCTTAGGCGGACAGCCTGGTCTTCACTCCGCACGCTGGTGCGGCGATCAACGGGATCCGATGGTCGGCATGAAGCGTGTGCATGAGGAACTGGGCGAGCTCCCAGATCGCTCGGCCTATTTTATTTGTGTGCTGACTTTGGTCTGGCCCGATGGCGCCCATGAAATCGTGGAAGGGCGCTGCGACGGGCAGATCATCTGGCCGCCGCGCGGCGCGCTGGGTCATGGCTATGATCCGTTCTTTCAGCCGGACGGCGAGACCCGCACCTTTGGCGAGATGAGCGAAGAGGAAAAGCAAGCCCTCAGTCACCGTGGGCGAGCGATGGAAAAACTTCTTGCCGTGCTTCACTCGTCATGACTCCCTTATCTCTTTATATTCATTGGCCTTTTTGCGTATCGAAATGCCCATATTGCGACTTTAATTCGCGCGTTTTGCCGACGGATCTGGAAGAAAAAAACTGGGAAGCGGCCTATCTGGCCGAGCTGTCGCACTATGCCGCCCGTCTTGGAAACCGCGAAATCGCGACGATTTACTTCGGCGGCGGCACCCCTTCGCTGATGAGGCCGCAGACAATTGCTGCGCTTATTAACAAAATTGCTGCACTGTGGAAGGTGCAGCAAAATTGCGAAATCACGTTGGAGGCGAACCCCTCCTCCTCCGAAGTCGGGAAGTTTCAGGCATTCAAAAACGCGGGCGTGAACCGATTATCGCTGGGTGTACAGGCTTTGGACGACGCGGATTTGCACTTTTTGGGGCGGGCGCATGATGAAAATGCTGCGCGGGAAGCCATTGAAATGGCTGCAAAAACCTTTGACCGCTTCTCCTTCGATTTGATCTATGCGAGGGCGCATCAAACGCTCGGCGCGTGGGTGGGCGAGTTGCAGGAGGCGCTCGCCTTCGGCGCGAAGCATCTGTCGCTTTACCAGCTGACGATTGAGGAAGGGACCGCGTTTCATAAACGCGCCTGTCAGGAAACGCTCACCGCGCCGGACGATCTCGCGGCGTTGATGTATGAGGTGACCCAAGACATGATGGCGGCGGCGGGCTTGCCTTCTTATGAAATATCGAATTATGCGGCGGCGGGGCAGGAAAGCCGCCATAACCTAACCTATTGGCATTACAACGATTATGTCGGCATCGGCGCGGGGGCGCATGGAAGGTTTGTGGAAGGCGGCGTGCGCTATGCCACCGAGAACCACCGCAACCCCGACCGCTGGTTGCAGCAGGTGTTGGGCGCAGCGCATGGCCGCACCGAGGAGACGATCATCGATGAAGGCACCGCGATGCGCGAGGCGCTGATGATGGGGCTGCGCCTCACATCGGGCATCGACAAGGCAGCGTGGGCGGCGAAATTTGCTGCGCCTCTGGACGATTATGTTGCGCAGCAAAAGCGCAGCATTATGGTTGAGGAAGGCCTGATTATCGATGATAAATCAACCCTTTGCGCCACAGCGGATGGCCTGCAGCGCCTCAACGCCGTGCTGGGGTATTTGAGTTAGGCCGCGCGTCGCTTGTGCGGGAAGACGGAAGGGGATGTCGCGATCCCGCATCGGCGCGTCACGCCATTATTTCTTATGATGGGCTGTAAGGATGGCTGCCTAATGGAGTTTCTTGGACAAGGGCGGGACGCGGACCAGACGGCCCGTCCAAGTCAGCATCAAATTACGGTGCACAAGCCCCCGAAGATCGTCGCCCGGCGTTCCCCTTTTCAGCAAATACGCATAATCCTCCGGGTCTTCGTTGTTCATCGGCGCACCGCCGGTGGTGCCGGGAGCCGGATGTGGGGCCGCTGCCAACGTGGTCACCGCCGCAGCACCTTTATCGGGGGTCGGCGCGTTGTTGTCGCGTTTCGGGCGAAAGCGGGGATCGCCCCGCACGACGTGGTCCAACATGGGAACCGGAACGAGTATTTCGTAATCACGCGGCAGCCCATGCCGCGACATTTTTTTTACATAATGTTTATGAAGGGCGTCGATGGTCACGCGGGCGTCTTGCCGTCCCTGCGTTAACGGGAGATAGACATTCGCGGGTCGAACGTCACTCAGCATAAAATGCATCGAAGACATAGACAACCTCATCAAATGGTGAAGTCACTTGATGGAGTATAGCTTTTCCGGTGGGTGGCCGCAAGGTCAAGGGTTTAGGGCCAAGGGTTTATAACTCGAGTTTCGGCTTCGGCCCCATGTAATGATACCAAGGGGTCTTCGGCACTGGTTTTCTGGGTCTTGGCGTCAGTTCGCGCTTGAGGGTCTTGGGTTCCGGCAGGGGTTGCTCCCCGCCGCTCGGTCCCGCTGACATCGGCGTTGAGAGCACCGCCTTGGCGACCGGTCTAATGTCGCCGCGAGGCGCGCGGTAACCCTTGCTTCGGGAGCCACGTTTCCCAAGGGTCGGTCTTGGAATCTTTTGATCATGCTCGGGGGTCAAGGCATGCCGCTTCATTTTTTGGGAATAAAGCGCAGCCAACTCCTCGTCTGGCAGAAAGGAATCATCGGCTGCCAAGATGTCGTTCAGCTGTTTTTGGAGGGCAGCCTGCTCTGCTTTTAACGCGGCCTGTTGCGCTTTTAGGGAAGCATATACGCCTGTGGAGCGAATATTGCGCTGCGTGACAGAGTGTAACGGCATGGGAACCCCCCTTCAAAAAGGTCAAACCACTTGTCCCATTGTAGCTCTTCCCGAGAGCGCCGCAAATCTTGAAAGTATTTAAGACTGTCTTTAACGCGCCGACTTAATGAACATACGGGGAGGCAAACGGACCGGTCTGAAAGACGCGCCCCTTATAATTATAGTGCACGCTGTCTTCGGAAGGGGCGCTCTTCGTCTCGTCAGGGCCTCTTGAGGTGTAAGACTCGACTTCAGCTATAAACGAGCGGTCGAGCGTATCATCTTCCTGCGCCGCGATCTCCATTCGCACAGACGACGGGCCGATATCTTCCTCGGTCAGTTGGGGGTATTGCCTCGCGAGACTTACCGCGGCAAGTTGCATAGAGACTTCCCGTCCCTCTGTCGCGCGTGGCGGCAGGGTCGTGACGTTTTGCGAGGAAAAAAGCTCAACCTGACGTGCAAACGCTGCATTATTTCCCAGATTGGCGACGTAGGCAGTATTGTCTTCCCAATAGGATTTGCGGGTCGCTGTTAGTGCATGTCTTGCCATAATATACCCCCATCGTAAGAGAAAGAGGACTAACGGTCATTATACATCAATAACGACCTTAATAAAAGAATATTGGGCAAATATTAATGAGGCAAAGCACTTGACGATCCACCAGAATACGTCCTAAACAATAGGGGACCAAATATATACCAATTAAACGGGTGGCCCCATGTTGCGTATGAGTAAATTGGCTGATTATGCGTTCATCCTCCTGTCCCAAATGTCTTTGCGCGAAAACGAAATGTGGTCGGCCACGGCGCTCTCGCTCGAAACGCAACTGCCTTTGCCCACCGTTGCAAAACTTATGAAACTGCTCGCAAGAAGCAGCATTGTCATCGCCCAGCGCGGCGCGGCGGGTGGCTATCAGCTTGCACGCGCGGCCAAGACGATTTCTATCGCGCAAATTATCGAGGCTGTGGACGGCCCCATTGGCCTGACCGAGTGCGCCGGTGCCGCGAAAAAAGGAAAGACGAAGTGCG
>DNGD01000189.1 GCA_003486725.1 Rhodospirillaceae bacterium | reverse complement strand
TGCACAGCTTGTGCTTGCGGATGGCTTCCTCGGTGAAGTGGACGCGCTCGCGGTGCTCGCCCTTCTTACCGATGTTGAAGCTGTCAACCGGACGGAAGTAGCCCATCACACGCGTCCAGACTTGCGTCGGCTCATTGCAATGCGGGCAGTTGGGTTGTTCGCCCTTCAGATAGCCATGTTCATCGCAAACCGAGAAGACCGGCGTGATCGTGATATAGGGCAGCTGATAGTTGGTCAGCACCGAGCGCACGAACTGGCGGCAAGAGTCAGCCGTCTCCAGCTTTTCGTTCATGTACATGTGCAGAACCGTACCGCCCGTGTATTTGCACTGCAGCTTGTTTTGCAGATCAAGCTCCTCGAACGGATCGTCCGTGTGACTGGCCGGAAGCTGCGAGCTGTTCGTGTAATAGATGTTCGGGCCGTCGCCGGATTGCTTGATACCAGGGAAGCGTTTCAAATCTTCCTTGGCGAAGCGATAGGTCGCGCCTTCGGCTGGTGAGGCTTCAAGGTTGTACAAATTGCCTGACTCTTCCTGATAGGTGCGCAGACGCGCACGGATATGATCCAGCAAACGCAGGGTGAGCGCGATGCCTTCTTGGTCGGTCATGTTATGCTTGCCGTCCGTGAAGTTCTCAATCATCTCGTTCATGCCATTGACGCCAATGGTGCTGAAGTGATTGCGGAAGCTCGACAGATAACGACGGGTGTAGGGATACAAGCCGCGCTCGAACATTTCGTTCACGAACACGCGCTTTTTCTCCAGCGTGCTCTTGGCCATATCCATCAGGCGTTCGATTTCGGCGATCAGACCGGTTTCGTCGCCCTTATACTTGTAGCCCAGACGCGCCATGTTCAGCGTGACAACGCCGATCGAGCCAGTCATTTCGGCGGAGCCGAACAGACCGTTGCCGCGCTTTTGCAGTTCGCGCAGGTCAAGCTGCAAGCGGCAGCACATGGAACGTACGGCGTTCGGTTTGTAGGCTTCTGGGTTTTCGACGATCTTGCCGTTTTCATCGCGCTTGTACTGGCTGCCGATGAAGTTCTGGAAGTAGGAGCTGCCTACCTTTGCGGCGTTTTCGAAAATCGCGTCGGCGATATTGTTGTTCCAATCGAAATCCTCGGTGATATTGACCGTGGGGATCGGGAAGGTGAAAGGTTGGCCTGTGCTATCGCCATCCGTCATCACGTCATAGTACGCGAGTACGATGCGCTCCATTTCCGGCACGAAGTCGGCATAGGTCATCTCGCTCAGGCTCTTCAGCTCAGGGCGGCGATACTTGGCGAGCGCCAGAAGCTTGTCAGCCTCGTCTTGCTTCAGACCAGCATAAAGATGCTCGCCGCGCGCCATCGGCATCTGCAGCTTCAAATCGTCTGGCACCGTGATATCGAGCGTCACGTTCGTGAAGGGTGATTGGCCCCAGCGCGCCGGTACGTTCAGATTATAAACGAACTGACGGATCGCCTTGCGGATTTCGGCGTCATCCAACTGATCGCGGAACACGTAAGGTGCCAGATAAGTATCGAACGACGAGAACGCCTGAGCGCCCGCCCATTCTGACTGCAGGATGCCAAGGAAGTTGGCCATCTGCCCAAGCGCCTCACGGAAATGACGGGGAGGACGGCTGGACACGCGGCCCAGAACGCCGTTGAAACCTTCGCTGAGCAGCTGACGCAAGCTCCAGCCCGCGCAATAACCGGCGAGGCTGTCGAGATCATGGATGTGGTAGTCGCCTTCGCGGTGGGCACGGCCCTCTTCCTGCGTATAGACTTGATCGAGCCAGAAATTGGCGATCACTTTACCGGCAAGGTTGTTGACGAGGCCCGCGTGGCTATAGCCAACATTGGCATTGGCGTTGATGCGCCAGTCAGCCTTGGAGAGATATTCATCGACGGATTCAGAACAATTGATCTTGGTGCCCAGGCTTTGCAGCTCTTTTTCCGGCGTTGTGGGGCGTAGTTCGAACGGAATAACCTGAGCTGTCGCTTGATCGAGCATGCAATTTCTCCCAAGGGGTTCTAATAGAAGAGTTTTAGCATTTTTTGTAGGCGCCCACAAGATGAAGGCGTCTGATGAGTAGTAGAACACAAAATGTAGTATACGCGATTGATCCACGTCAAGTTCAAGGAAAATGTTTGGTTAACAGTTATGACCAAAAATTAACCCCTGATTGCCACGATGTTGACATGATTCAACCACGAAGCCAATCGATGCCAAGGCGTATCGATCGGGGGATCATTAATAGCACGAACGGCCAGAAAAATAAATCGGCCAGAGGGTGAGCGACTGACGATTTCTGGGGATGAAATTGTGGGCAAGTTACCCATTTTTGGCATACGGAGATGTGAGGAAAACAGCCCTCTTTTGCATCGCAACACGCATCGCCCATGGGGTGATTACCCGTTCGATACAAATGTTTTGCCCTCTTTCCCGTGGTAAAAGCCGTTAATCAGAGACACCGATTCAGTCAGCGATTTCAATTCGCTACGCACCGCATCTGATTCGAATCGACCATCCAGAAACCCGCGATACAACTGCGCGACCTTGACCATGTCCATATCCTGCGGCGCAAGGCGGAAATGCGTGACACCCGCCTTCGCCATCTCACGCATTTCATCCAATAGAACCACATAACCGCGCGTGAGCGTCTGCGTTCCGTTGATGGTCAGGATTGGCTGCCCCACAATGGTGTCGGCGCTCATACCATCGGGGTCGAGCTCGCACGCATAGCGGCAATGATCCTTATCGCGGCCATGCGCACGCGCATGATAGCAGCGCATGGATATCGCCAGCGGCTGCCGCCCGAAGACTTGCACTTCGGTTTCAATTTTCTGTTGCGCGGCGGCCAAAAGTCCAATCGACTTTCCGCTCAACTCCGATGCAAACACCACGCGGATCGCTCCACGCGCAGCCATGGCCGCCAGCGTGCCTTCATTCATCACATTGATCATCGGGCCGACGATAAAGGGCTTGCCGCTCAACGTTTGAACAGCCGACACATCATTGGCCTCGATCAGATGCGCGCCTTGCGCCTTTTTTTGCAATTCCGTCAGCTCGCGCGGCGTGGTGAGAAGCGCCAGCGAGGACAAAACAACCTGCTTGCCCGCCTTCTCCAGCCTTTCAATCACCTGATCCTGATAGGGATCAAAGAACGGCTCGCGCTTGCTGCACACGACTTCACCCACATAGACAACATCTACGGGCGCTTCATCGGCGATACGGAAGTAAAAGTCCCGCCGCTTTTCGGCCGGCCAGTGATAGTAGAGGGGGCCGAGGGTGAGGTGTGAGGGAGCCATCACCGCCACCCCTTCTTATACGCGCCCAACGTCTGGCGGCCACCTTCAGACAGGGCGTGAAGCGCGCCGGTGTCGATGTTTGTCTCACCGCGCGCCAGCGCATCCAGCACCTTGCGATAGGTCGAGACAACCTGCGCGACGTAGGCGCGGCTACGTTGCCGCCCTTCGATTTTCAGCGCGGTAACGCCAGCGTTTTTCAGCTGCGGAAGAATATCGATCACGTTCCAACCCACGGGTTCTTCAAACAAATAGGAGGCCTTGCCCATCGTGACATAGCGCCCTTTGCACGGCGTCGGATAGGCGGCAGGCTCTCCACGGCCAAAGCGGTTGAGCGTCACATCACCAAGGCAAGAGAGCATGCAATCGCCCTCCTCCTTATACGCAACATGGCTGGCGGGGGCGCAAACGCCGTCATGGCTGGGCGACGAGCCGGTCATATAGGAGGACAGGAAACACCGCCCCTCCGACATCGTGCCGACGCTACCAAAACAGAAAACTTCGGTTTCAATACGGATCTCGCCGATGATCGCGGCGACCTCGTCCACCGACAAAACACGCGGAAGAACCACGCGCTTAATGTCGAAATTGTCGCGGTAAAACGCGATGGAAAGCGGGTTGGACGCGGCGGCCTGCACGGAGAGATGCCGCCGCAAATTTGGATGTTTGCGCGTTGCGTAATCAAGGAGGCCGATATCGGCCATGATCACCGCATCCGCGCCAATCGCTGCGGCGTTATCGATGGCGGCATGCCATGTTTCTTCTTCTCCAGCGCGAGGAAAGGTGTTGATGGCGACGAGAAGCTTGCGCCCGCGCTCGTGCGCGTAATCCGCGCCTTCCGCCATTTCCTCGACATCGAAGTTCAAGCCCGGATAGTTGCGCGCGTTCGTGCAATCGCGAAAGCCGCAATAGACCGTGTCCGCCCCCGCATCGATCGCGGCACGCAGCGCGGCAGGTGTCCCCGCAGGACAAACAAGTTCAAGGTAAGGTTCGGTCATACGGGCTGTTTTTTCATTCGCTTGGACAAGTGACACCCCATCTTATCCACCAAAGACAACGCTTTTCCAAGAGGCTGGGCAAAGGGGCCAAACAGGGAGAGAATCTCGCCCATCAGATCGATTTCCTCTCGGTCCAGCGTGTTGCGAAGGCCGACGATCACCGTCGTGTCGCCCGTCACCTGAATATCGCGCGAGAAAAAGAGGGTATCGCCATCGGCTTGCCCCTCCAGCATCGCAATCAGGGAGTCCAGCGTTCCGGCGATGGTGGCATCGGGGGTGAGCCCCTCGCCCTCCTCCAGCAAGGTGAACGCCACAGGCTCCTGCCCCATCGTCAGGGCAAAGCGGTGGGGCGTGTCGGTCGGCGCGAGTACCGCGACAGCCTTGGGCAACCGCGCGAGGTTGGCAAACAGCTTGGGATGGCGGCGACGGATGCGCTGGACGACGATTTCGGTCGTTTTGGCAATGACGGCAGGCGGCGCGAGGCACAGCGCCATTTTGGCCAAAGGCAGGGGAATGGATTGTTGAAGCATGATTGAAAAGACCTGAAGACAACGAAACCACAAAATGGTTGACTCACCCTGCCCCATTCCTTGATATAGATCAAGAATAATAGAACTCTTCAACAACCAGAACCTCTACCTCTTGTCATCCCCGCGAAAGCGGGGATCCAGCCGCGCCACGTCTGTGGCGCATAAGACTCATACGCCTCGCAGACGCTCGGCGCTGGATTCCCGCTTTCGCGGGAATGACGAAATAGAGAAGCTGTTTGTAAAACAAGCCAATCTGTAATTGGCAATCGTAATTGGATGAGTAGGACACCCCTTTGTCGGATGCTTTAACCCATACGCTTTCCCTGATGGCTGCGATACAGAAAGAGCGCGGGATCGCCCTGATCGACGGGGCGCAGCAGCATCGCGGCTCGGCCCCTCCCTTTGATGAGCAAGCCGCCACAACACACGATATTCTAAAGCTCGCCCAGAAAAACAATCAGGATTTTTGGACGTTGCTGCCCGACAGGTTCTTTGACGCCTT
>DNGD01000068.1:3732-3928 GCA_003486725.1 Rhodospirillaceae bacterium | reverse complement strand
GCCGCAGATCACCGTGTCGGGCCGGCTGGGCTGCATCGACCCCGCCACGCTGAAAACGTACACGCTCCCCGCGTTCACCATCTCCGGCAAAAAACAGGCGCAGCCAATTGGTTTCACGGTGACGGCCGGCTGCAAGCTGACCGGTTCCGGCTTTTCTGCCTCGGTGGATTTCGCGGAACAAGCGGACGGCGTTGGG
>DNGD01000068.1:0-3721 GCA_003486725.1 Rhodospirillaceae bacterium | reverse complement strand
GTTCCGGCGTGGACGGTTACCGGGATCACCGGAGCGGTGGAAATGCAGGCCCCCGGCAATGACGAACCGCAGGCCGCGTACAGCACCGGCTCGGGGACATGGGAGATGATGCTGTCCGTTGACGTGGCCTAACACCATACCGAGGGGGACGGCGTGCAGGATCTGGCAAAACTCTGCGACTACGCACAAGCGGAAATCGACACCTTGATCGAAAAGGGCGTGACGCTGACGCCCCGCGACATCGTGGCGATCAATGCCCTTGCGTGGGCCGTGGAGTCGCCCGAGTCCCGCGTCCTCCTCTCACGTGGGGTGCCTGTGTTCGTGGGCGGGATAACGCTCTGGCCGCTTACCATGTACGCCGCAGAATGGTATCGGCGCGTGGGGTGTGAGTTGATCGGCAACCAGGCACGGACTCTGGCGCTGGCCTACGCGATGGCGCATGGGCGCGAGGATGGGGCGCTCGACATGGGCAGGGCAAAGGCCGAGTGGGTTGTGTCGCAATTTAACCGTTCCTTTTTCTGTACCGGCACGGAACTGGTGGAAGCGATTGCCCAAGTCTTGCAGCAGGACGAGCAGCCGGAGGAACCGCCCGCACTCGGCAACGAGAACAGCATGAGCGCCGGGGAGCTGTCTGCATTCCTCGTGGCGAATGCGGGCGGGCCGATTGAAATGTGGGAGCGCCAATGCTCCATCGGGTACGTGTGCGCCATGATGACCGCCATCGTCCAGCAGAACAAGGCAGACGGCAAGCCATCCTTGGCCGACCCGAAAATCCGGGCGACAAGGGCGCTCGCGTGGTACACGGAATGCCTGCTCCATCCTGAATTGAGGAACACCGCCAATGGCTAGTCGCACAATAGAAGTCATTCTCAAGGCCAAGAACGCCATGGCGGCGGGACTGTCCAGCGCCGGATCGGCCCTGAAGAAGTTCGGGCAGGGCGCATGGGATATCGGGAAGAAAGCGGCGATTGGGATTGCCGCCGCGTCTGCAGCCATTGGAGCTTTTGCCTACAAGGCGCTTCAGGCTTACGCTGAATCGGAAGCGGCTATAAACGAACTCACATCGGCGCTGCGGTTAAACGGTGACGAGGTGGATGATAATGTCAGGAAGCACGTTGCCCTTGCCGCCGCCATTCAGGACGAAACGGGCGCATCCGATGATTCTACCGTTTCCAACATGGCGCGTTTGCGGATGCTCGGGATCACCACGGAAAAACTTGGCGATGCGGCAAAGGCCGTCATTGCGCTTAGGTCCGCAGGCATGGACGAAGAGGCGGCGGTCAAGGCGATTGCGGCGGCATACGCTGGTGAATACACGCAATTACAGAAGCGGATTCCCGCGCTTAAGTCCGCAAATTCCGAAACGGAAAAGGCCGCGATTCTCAACGACTTTTTGACGAAGGGTTACGCGCAGCAGAAGGACAAGCTTAAGACCGTTGCGGGCGCGTGGGGGTTGCTGAAAGAGCGCATCGGGGACGTGATGGAAAACCTTGGCGGAGCCATCGCCAAAAACGAACTGCTTCACGGCTGGCTTATCCGCGCCGGTGATGCGGTTAAGCGGTTTGGCGAGAACGTCGCGCAGTTCCTCGACTCCGAAAAGTTCAAGGCCATTCAGAACTCGGTGCAGCAAATCGTAGAGGCGATGCTTGAGGGCGGGAGCGCGCGCGAAGAGGCAATGAAGATTATCGGCAACGTGCTCAAGGCGTCGTTTGCCGTGGCCGTTGAAAACGCGGTTGATCTACTTAAAAAGGCCGCCCCCGCAATCGGGCGCTTGATCGGCGCTGCGGCCAAGGCGCTGATGGGGGCGACGAAAGAGGGCACGCTGTCCAACAAGGGCTACATGGACGCGGCCGGTCAGCTTGGCATTAAGGCCAATCCGTACCGCGATGGCTGGCGCGGCATGGGCGCGTTGAAAACAGTCACGGACGAACAAGACCTTGCCATCCGAAGGCAAATGGTGTTGAACCGTGAGCAGCAGACGTTCGCGGAATTGGGCGTTGAAGCAGCTACCGCGCTGGCGGGTCAGACCGCCGCACAGATCGAACTGAATGCGGCACTTGCAGAGGCGGCGGCGTGGGCTGAAAAGCGAGCGGCGGCAACGCCTCCAGCCGCAACGCCTCCAGCAGAAGAACCGGAGTCGGTTAATCTTGGCGTTTCGCCTGGCGAGCTGATCGAGAAAGACTTGATCGAGACAAATAAGAAGATCAACGAACTGCTCGACAAGCGGAAAACTATTATCGAAGAGGGCAAGGCCGCGTTTCTGGATGCTGAGCGGGAAAAGAAAAAGGCCGCTCTTGATGTTGTAGCCACCGTGCTGAAAGCGGAACGGGAAGCCGTTGCCAAGGTGGCAGCCATGCGCGTTGCCGAATTCATTGCAAACCAGAACAAGGTTAAAGAAGAAAAGGACGCGGATTTAAAAGACGCGGCAAAGGCGGCGCGTCTGAGAAAAAAGCAGGGCAAGCGCGGATTGACGATGGGAAAAAAGGATCAGGAATGGCTTGACGCCTTCGACAACATCGGGAAGGCAAAAGGCAAACTTGGCAAGCTGGACCTCCAGATCAAGGCCGCTGAGGACGCCGTTACCGGACTGAAAACCATTGACACAACGCTGCAAGACCTCCGCAAAGACTACGCCGCGAACACGACAGCGCTCAAAAAGCTCTACACATTCGGAGGCCCGTAATGGCCCTCGCATCATCAGTAACGGGCACCGNNGGCACCGGCATTCTGGTCAGCAAAGCGCCAGTCGTGACGCGCTACATCATCATCTCCCCGGCGGGCGGAAAGACCACGGCAGACGAAACGAAAACCACAACCGTGCACGAGTGGGTTGCCGTCGAGGAAGCCGCCGCCGTCGCATGGGCCGCCGCCACGCCACCCCCCATTTCCGGCTCCACCATCTCCCGCCGGATCACCGAGGAAAACCGCATTCTCCGCTCGTTTAAGTGCGAGGAAACAGTTGAAACAATCACCATCGTCAGCACCTACGAACCCCCAGCAGAATGAGGACAGACATGACGCGCTACCTTTTCACCCTTTTGTTCACGCTCGGCGCACTCGGCGCGGACTTTGCCGACAGGGTTCCGTGCGAGGTTTCTGGCGACGGCTCCGCTCTGGCTTTGAAGGCGCTCCGCTGGCAGCAGGGAATCACGCCCCTTGTGCAGTTTGACCAGCTCTCCAATGGCAAGGCGGTTGTCGCGGATACCGGCGTTGTGGCGCGGATGATCATCGGGCAGACGGCCACCGGCACCCTTTACGCCGTCACGAACTCCTACGCCGTCACCAACAACTCGTTCCTTGTGCAATGGGGCACCGTGGCCACGAACAGCGGCACCGGCAAATGGTGGTACACGGTCTATTTTGAGAAGGCGGGCCATCGGTATTGGACGGGCAACGGCGATTTGTATATCACCAAGACGACCAGCACGGACGCCGACGGACTGAACTGGCAGCCGCTCACCACGAATGCCACGGACCAGATTGCCAGGGACGCGGCGGCGGCAGCTCGCTCCATCGCCACCAACGCGCTTGCCATCGCACAAGCGGCAGGCACCGAATCCGATCCCCTCGCCCTNNGCCTCCACCAACTCCATCGCCCTTCACGCGGCCCTGACGGCAGCGGCCCACGGCGGGGTAATCTCCGGTGCCACGGCAACGCAGATATGGGCTGACATCGCGGCAACCGGCACCGTGTTCCATGCCTTGACCGCCGATGCGCTTT
>DNGD01000222.1:213-8612 GCA_003486725.1 Rhodospirillaceae bacterium | reverse complement strand
CAACAAGGTTACAAACAAGTGGCAGATGCAGCCGCAACAAACATCCTCCGGCGGCGCGATTGCGGGCCGAGTCTTTGTTGATGAAAACAACAATGGAATTTATGACGGCGGTGAGAAGCTTTTGCCTGAGGCCAAAGTCCGCGTTGACCGCGCTGCGGTTAAGTTAGACGAAGAAGGCTACTTCGTCGCCCCCGTTGCACCCTATGGAATATCAAAGGTCGAGATCAACGAAAGCTCTCTGTCTGATCCCTTACTAACGCCGAAGGAGAAAGGATACCGCGTTCAAACGAGACCGGGAGATACCGTTGTCGCCGATTTCCCGTTGGTTCACACGACCATCATCGATGGCGCATCATATTTCCTTGAAGGAGAGTCACAACGCGAGATTGGAAATATTGTTATCGAACTTCAGGACAAGGACAGCAAACCCCTGCGCCGGGTGATTAGCGAGATTGACGGTTACTTCAGTTTCGACAAGGTTCAGAAGGGTGAGTATTGGATTAGCGTTCCCGAAGAAGTTCTGGAATCGCTGAATGCGACGCTCGTGAACAAAATCCATATTATTATCGACGTAATTGACGGCTTTATCTCGGATAACAACATCCTCCTTCGGCAAAAAGAAGACCTGACGGTGCCGCCAGCCTTTGCTGCGCCGCTGCCAACCCTTCCCCCTAGCCTGCCACCGCCGCCGCTGCCCAACCCGCCGACATTGCCCTCCCCCGTGAAGGAGGAAAAGACCGCGAAGAGCAAAGCGGTTGATAGCCCCGAGGATTCCGATCCTCCGGACGGAACAGGTGACGACATCGACCAAGAAACGCTTGAAAGTAACTTGACCGATACGAATGCGCTTGAGATAACCCCTTGATGAGCTAACGAGCTAGAGAATGGAACAAAAGCTTGCATTTTACGCTTTATTTCATAAATTCTAAGAAATTGTTTTCTGAAAACTCCCAATTACTATCGTTTATTGCTTAAATTACGCGCGTTTTGCACCGTTATCGTGAAGCAAAAAGGTTTGCGCGCTTGCAAAATATATTGCATACGGAGATATGCAGTTGCTGCGGTGCAATACGTTTGCGTGTGGTTTTACTTCTTTTTTTATAACCACGCTTGGTACGTGATTGAAAAATTTCGTGTTTTGTGTTATAATGGAGGTGTTATGGAATTGAATTCTTTCTGTTTTTGTATGATTTTGAGCCCAGCGTTCGAACGGACAAACGGCCATGTTGTTTAGAACCTTTATCACTTTTGTACTTTTCATTTTTGTTGTCCTTGGCACAAGCCAGTTTCGCGCAACAACGCAATCTTTGTCTGCGCATATCACCTTCGACACCGTCCTGAGTATCACCAATAACAGCAACATTGACTTTGGTTCTGTCATAGCGGGACAAGCTGGCACTTATGCATTGTCTCCCGAAGGTATTATCACAGCAACCAATGATGGCGTTGTCCTCGGAGGAACACCAAGCGCCGGAGATTTAACCATTACCGGTTCGACAACTCAATCTATTGATATCTCTGCGGACAACTATGTCGCTGATAATGGTGTTACGCCTTCGGCCGCAACCTGTAGTTATAACAATGGTGCTTCGTCACCGTGCACCTTAGTCAGTCAAATTCCCCCCGGAGCCGCCACAACTCTTCTCGTCGGTGTAACGCTGGCCGTAGACGGCACTCAAGAGGTCAACACGAGCGCCGCCCCGACATTTGATATCGTTGTCTCCTATAATTGAGATCAAACCACCCAACAAAAAGGCCAGCTTGCGCTGGCCTTTTTTTATACCCTTTTGTCGCTCACCCATCTAAGTTTTCTGTGTGCGCACACCAGCGATAAAGCTATCAACTTCTAGACGAAGTATCTCTGATTGTTGTGCAAGCTCATTCGCCACGCCCATAACCATACTGGCCGCCGTGCCTGTTTGCGCCGCGGCGTGAGTCACCCCATTAATATTCGTCGAAACCTCGGCGGTTCCTGCGGAAGCTTGTTGAACATTGCCCGCAATTTCTTTGGTTGCCACGCCTTGCTCCTCAACGGCAGCGGCAATTGTAGAAGCAATTTCGTTATTCTGACGAATGATGCTCCCAATTTCCTGTATCGCGTTCACAGCTTCCTGCGTGGCTGTCTGTACAGCTGCAATCTGCGCGCTAATTTCATCCGTCGCCTTGCCAGTCTGGTTCGCCAGATTTTTAACCTCCGAAGCAACGACAGCAAACCCTTTCCCCGCTTCACCCGCGCGAGCGGCCTCAATCGTCGCGTTGAGTGCTAAAAGATTGGTTTGAGAAGCAATCTGATTAATTAAACCGACCACCTCACCGATGTGCTGCGCCGCTTCAGCCAACCCATGAACCAGCTTATCGGTTTTTACGGCTTTCTCAACGGCACTTTGAGATACTGTCGAGGACTGAGCGACTTGACGCGATATTTCCCCGATCGAGCTTGAAAGTTCTTCTGCCGCGGAAGCAACAGTCTCCACATTTACCGAGGCCTGCTCTGCCGCCGTCGCGACCAATACGGCCTGACGGCTCGTTTCCTCAGCCGTTGTAGACATCGAGGTCGCCGTCGACTGCCTATTCATCGAAGCCGCCGAAATGGCTTTGACAATTGAAGAGACCGAGTTCTCAAACTTTTCTGTCTGAGCAAACAGTAACTTTTGAGCCTCTTCTTCAGCGCGCTTCTTCGATTGTTCTTGGTTCGCACGCAATTTTTCGGTCTCAAGGCCATTGTCTTTAAAGACTGCAACAGCCTTGGCCATGGCACCAATTTCGTCGCAACGCGTCAAGAATGGAACCTCTTCCTCAAAAGCGCCCTTTGCCAGAGTAATCATCCTATCCTGTAGTTTGTGGAGAGGACGCACAATGGACAAAGTTAGCAATGCAGCAAAGAAAACCACCATAATAACGATCAACAGCCCTGCCACCATAACAATGGTCTGCATTTGATCCGCATGACGCAGCGTATTTTCCTTCACGCTCTTGATGCGATGATCGACTTGTTCAAGCAGTGCATCCAGTTGCTTTTCCGCCTCGTTTACCGCCTTACGCATGGGGATTGCCGCCCTCATCCGCTCCTGTCCCACAGGCACGGTGACAGCAACGCGAAACTGACGCTGATAGTCTTCGGCGCTTTTTGTCAACATATTGACGGTATCGATCAGGACAGGATCCTGCGTACCAGCCGCAATATCACTAATCATTCGGCCTTCTTCGCCCATAACCGTGGAAAGATGCTCGATTGATTTTATCAAGGTGGCGTCGTCGTTATACAACGCGTCCTTTTCCTCACGACGTATCCGAAGAAGCGTGATCTTGGCAACATGGCAGTGATGCAGCATTGCCGATTCATTGTCGATCAACGATGAGAACGTCGATACAGTCGATGAGAGGGCGTAGCTGGACACAACGGACAACGTAAGAATTACCAGAACAATTGCGGACATAACCAACGCAATTTTCTTCGAAATGGATAGTCTGGTCGAAAAAGGACAGTTCATTTTCCCCTCCAGGGCATGATGAAGTCATCGTCACGACGGTGTTTCCGTGCGACGGTCAAAAAACAGCCCCGATGGCATGACTTTGTTTTAAACTCGTCATGCCATCGGGCGTTTTAATTACTCCATGAGGTATCCGACATAGAGGATGCCGATGACTTCGCCCGACTCTGACTTCACGGGCTCATACCCTGTGTCATATGTTTTGCCGAGGATATCGACTAGTCCGTAGAAGGAATTGCCCTGCTTGATCGCAGCATAGGCGGGGCCGGAGGGATCAAGAACGGATCCAACGGCACGTTGGCCTTCCTTCATCACGTTCGTGCTGACACGCACGTAATTGGTTCCCTTCTTGGCAAACATCGTGGCCGTGGCCTCGTGTTTCGCCTTGACCGCATCAACAGCCGTGAAATCCCCGTTTATCTTGGTCGTGCCAAAATACAGATTTTCACCGTCAAGTTTAGCCGCCCCAAGCTTCGTGGCCGCGTCCTTCAGTGTTTGCATGGCTTCTATCACTTTGGGGTTATCAGCGGCCTGCACCGGAGCGGAAATAAATGGCAACAAAAGAAACAAGGCTAGAAACGCGGAAACGACGAGTTTAGTACTCTGAGATTTTCTGACGAGATTTAGCATCGAAGACTCCTTGAGTTTGGTGTTTCGCATTTTACGCAGCCTTCATCGCGAAAGACGTGCATACAAACGGACAAAGCATGTGCAGAAATAAGGCGCGCCTGTTGAAAAAGGCCACTTCTTATGAGGTTTTCCGTGCTGCTTTCTCCGAAAATGCGTTTATGGGCATACAGTCGCATTCTGTTTACGACCGACATGGTTAATTCTCTATTAATACGTCCGTATTCAGTTAGGGCGAGCTGGATTTCAATACGACAATTTGGGCAGTTTAAAAGATGGCACGCACTACCGCAGCACAGTCCGGATAGTCTGTTCTTTTTAGGCAGGGATACGGTCGATTCTCCGCAGTAATATCCAATATTATCACGTCGACACGAGAGGGCATAAAAGCCTGCCCATGTAACCTACTGTTTTTACTAAATATATGAATATGGTTAACAAACGCATTTTTTGTGGATATACATGGCCGCATGCACCTGCATGCAGATTCGGGAAGTGAGTCCTCCTAAAAATAAGAAACGGGAAAAACACCATGGACAAAGCAGATTTAGTTATCGGTATTGTTGGTGCCGGACGCATGGGAAGTGGCATTGCGCTTTCTGCCGCAACGGCTGGGGTCCAAGTCATGCTTGTCGACCCACGGGAAAAATCGATTATCATGGCCCTGTCCGGCATTAAAAACGAGCTGGAACAAAAAATTTCAGAAGGGAAACTGACAGAAAGCGAAAAAACCGCCATCCTGTCAAGAATCCAGACGGGTACCAAGCTTACCCTTCTCAAGCGCTGTCATCTCTGTGTTGAAGTCGTCCTCGATAACGAGAGCATCAAAGCCTATATTCAAAACTCTATTCGTCGCCATATCAGCAACGACGCGATAATAACGACCAACACGATGAATCTTTCGATTGAACGGCTCGCGGCTCATCATGCCGATCCGTCATATTTCATGGGCGTCCTTTTTGGTTTCCCTCCTCAATCCACATCGGACGTCAAGCTCATCCCTTCTACAAAGACATCCAAAAAGGCGATAGAAAAAGCTGAGCAGATCATGCGATTGATCGGCAAGCAGCCGAAAATTGTCTCCGACAAAGTGATAAAAAGAAGAATATCTCTCAAGCTTATTCGTCGCCTCAATGTGAGTAGTATCGTCATATCGCTTGCAATTGCTCTGGCAGGCGTCTGGCTGACCAATAACCCGGCTCAGATGAAAATGTGGGTTACAATTGGCCTTGCCGCGGGGCTCGGGTCTGTTTTTGTTTTGATGTTGTCGCTGAAGACCGCCTTTCTCCGGCTGTCAGGCATCATAACCGCCATGACAGGTTTAGCCGCTGACGACCTGACCACTGTCGTACCCGACATTGATAAGGATGACGAATACGGGGACATTGCACGCATCGTCGATGTCTTCAAAATGATCGTCACACAAATGGATCAACTAAGTGAACAAACTGAACATAGCCGCATGGACGCCGAAGAACGCAAAAAAGAAATCGAGCATTGCGCAAAGGAATTCCGGTCCTGTGTCGGCGAAATAGTTCACATTGTTTCCTCGAAAGCAGCCGAGCTGAAAACAAATGCCAAAGATCTGACAAACGAGTCTGATCGCACCAGTGAATTATCAAACTCGGTCGCCTCGGCAACCGAAAACGCCATGCAGGGCATTCAAACTGTTGCCTCGGCTTCTGAGGAGCTGTCGGCCTCGATTTCCGAAATCAATCGACAGGTCGAAGAAAGCACCCGCACTTCCGAACAAGCCGTCAATCAGGTGAAAAAAACTGACCACACGGTTTCCAGCCTTCTTGAGGCGGCCGAGCAAATCGGTGATGTCGTCAAGCTCATCCAAAGCATCGCTGAACAGACCAACCTTCTGGCCCTGAACGCGACGATCGAAGCCGCTCGAGCCGGTGAAGCCGGTAAAGGTTTTGCCGTTGTTGCGGGAGAGGTCAAGAACCTTGCCACCCAGACGGGACGCGCCACGGAAGAAATTGCAACAAAGATTGTAACAATTCAGGACGTCACAAGAACCGCGGTCGAGGATATCCGAACCATTGGGAAAACCATCGACAACAACAATCAAATCACCCTGACCATAGCCAAAGCCATCGAAGAACAGTCAAACGCAACTACCGAAATATCTAAGAACATTCACACCGCCGCTAACGGAACGACAGAGGTGTCCTCCTCGATTGGCAATGTAACTCAAGCGGCCGATAAATCGAAGGCCGCAGCCAAGGCCGTGTTTGATGTTTCTTCCGATCTTTCCGAAAACGCGCAAAACCTGCAGGATCAAATCCTAAAGTTCTTAGGGCGCGTTTGCGCGTAATAGCACCACTGCAAGCGTCGGTTCAGGATAATCGACACAGCTCGCAACCAATAAAAAAGGACGCCGAGAGGCGTCCTTTTTTATTGGTAGGCAGTGAGGGTTTCGAACCCCCGACCCTCTCGGTGTAAACGAGATNNTTGAACCTGTGACCCCCGCCGTGTGAAGGCGATGCTCTACCGCTGAGCTAACTGCCCTTACCGGTGCCCTTGTTAGCAAAGTTTTCGGGGAAATACAGCCTTTTTTTATGCCAAAAAAGCAGATTAAGGCGCAGTTTTCTCGTTCTTTACGGTTTCTGTCTTTTTGGCGACCGTTTTAGCCTTAACTTTGGGCTTCGCTGGCTCGGTTTTGGAGCTCGTTGGCAACAACATCCAGACTTGTTGAGAAGCTTTTTTCGGCTTCCCGCCGCAAGGCGGCTCATACGTCGAGACGGTGTCATAAAAACTAACGGCTTTTGTAAGCAAGCCCGCCTTTGGCTTATCGTAGAGATAGGTCACCGCATCGCGGCGATCGGAACAAAACGCGGGGGCGGATTCATTAGCAATCTGCTGGCCATAATCATTCGCGAGTTTTGTGCGCAATTTGTCTAGATGGCTTATCCCGTCGCCACCATGGGTCTTTGCGTAGTAATCCATCAAGGTGCGCTCTGCCTTGCGAAGTTCATTCTCATAACGGTTGGTGAAGCCTGTGTAGGCTTTCCCCAAATCGCGGCCCGTTGATCCCTGTTTGCAGGCGACTGTGATCACCATCAATTCAGAATGAAGACGCAAAAGTTTTTCAGCGCTAACTTCTTCAGGCGAATAGCAACGATCTGCCGCGCGCGCGGGTGTGGAGAGAAACGCAAACATCATCAGGATAAGGAACGGCTTCCACAAGATTACGTTAAAGCGCCAAGTTCTATATCCTGATTGCGTCATGCTATTCCCATTCAATTGTTCCCGGTGGTTTGCTGGTCACGTCATAGACGACGCGATTGACGCCACGGACTTCGTTGATGATGCGTGTGGCCACCTTGGCCAGAAAGGCGTGATCGAATGCGTAGCTTTCAGCTGTCATCCCATCCACAGATGTAACTGCGCGCAAACCTAGCACATTGTCATACGAGCGGCCATCACCCATTACGCCCACAGTGCGGACGGGGAGAAGAACCGCAAAGGCTTGCCAAATCTCATCATAGAGACCGGCCTTACGAATTTCGTCTAAGTAAACCACATCGGCCTTGCGGAGAACGGCCAGCTTTTCTTCGGTAATATCGCTCAGCACGCGAATCGCCAAACCGGGCCCCGGGAACGGATGACGCTTAACAAAAGATTCCGGCAACCCAAGCTCGCGCCCCAGCACCCGCACTTCATCTTTGAACAGTTCACGCAAAGGCTCTACCAGTTTCATATTCATGCGCTCGGGCAGACCGCCGACATTATGGTGTGATTTGATCGTGACGCTTGGCCCTCCCGTAAAGGATACGCTTTCGATCACGTCGGGATAAAGCGTGCCTTGCGCCAAGAACGCCGCGCCACCGATTTTTTTCGCCTCGGCTTCAAACACTTCAATAAAGAGCTTGCCGATAATCTTGCGCTTGGTTTCCGGATCGCTCACACCCGCAAGCTCGCCCAAAAACAGATCCTTCGCTTGCACATGTACCAGCGGAATTTTGTAGTGCTGACGGAACAGCGTGACAACTTCCTCACCCTCGCCTTCGCGCATCAAGCCTGTATCGACGAAGATGCAGGTGAGCTGATCGCCAATCGCTTCGTGGATCAACACCGCGGCAACAGAGCTATCGACGCCGCCGGAAAGGCCGCAAATGACCTTACCATCGCCGACTTGCGCGCGAATTTTGGCAATCTCCGTCTCACGGAAAGCCTTCATGCTCCAATCAGAACCAACGCCACAGATTTTGTGAACAAAGGCACTTAAAAGTTTTGCGCCATCGGGAGTGTGCACGACTTCAGGGTGAAACT
>DNGD01000222.1:0-184 GCA_003486725.1 Rhodospirillaceae bacterium | reverse complement strand
GCGGTGACGCGATCGCCATGGCTCATCCACACTTGTTGTTTAGATCCGACAGGCCACAACCCATCGAACAAGGCGCAATTTTCGGTGATCTGCAATTCGGCCTTTCCGAACTCACGGTGATGGCCGCTTTCGACCTTGCCGCCCAGTTGAACGCAAAGCGTCTGCTGCCCATAGCAAATGGCCA
>DNGD01000125.1 GCA_003486725.1 Rhodospirillaceae bacterium | reverse complement strand
ATGAAAACGGGTGAAGGCAAGACGCTGGTTGCCACCCTGCCCGTCTATCTCAACGCTTTGTCCGGCAAGGGCGTGCATGTCGTCACCGTCAACGATTATCTGGCCAAGCGCGACAGCACATGGATGAACCGCGTCTATAGTTTCCTCGGCCTCACCACCGGCTGCATCATTCACGGTCTGAACGACGAAGAACGCCAAGCGGCCTATAACGCCGATATTACGTACGGCACCAATAACGAATTCGGCTTTGATTATCTGCGCGACAATATGAAGTTCGAAGCCAGCGAGCTTTGCCAGCGCGCGTTTAACTATGCCATCGTCGACGAAGTCGACAGCATCCTGATCGATGAAGCGCGCACACCGTTGATTATTTCGGGCCCTGCCGAGGATTCCTCCGATCTGTACCTGAAGGTCGATGCACTGATCCCCTCGCTGGTCGATGCGGATTATGAACTGGACGAAAAAGCCAAAACCGCCGTGCTGACCGAAGAAGGCAACGTTCATATCGAAGCCCTGCTAGGCGAGATTGGCCTGCTCACCCCCGGAGGCGGTTTGTATGACGCGCAGAACATCACGGTCGTGCATCACGTCAATCAGGCCTTGCGCGCGCACAAGATGTTTGCCCGCGATGTCGATTACATCGTCAAGAACGACAAGGTCATCATCATCGACGAATTCACGGGCCGTATGATGGATGGCCGCCGTTACTCGGACGGTCTGCATCAAGCCCTTGAAGCCAAGGAGCATGTGAGCATCCAGCGCGAGAACCAGACGCTGGCTTCCATCACCTTCCAGAATTATTTCCGCCTCTATCCCAAGCTGGCGGGCATGACGGGCACGGCCATGACGGAAGCCGCAGAATTCGCCGAGATTTACGGCCTTGAAACCGTGGAAGTCCCGACCAACGTTCCCGCAGGGCGCGAGGATATGGAGGACGAAGTCTATGGCACGATGATGGAGAAATACAACGCCATCGCGCAAAAGATCAAAGAATGCCAAGAGCGCGGCCAGCCTGTTCTGGTCGGCACCGTCTCCATCGAGAAGTCGGAAGTCCTGTCCGAGATACTGAAGAAAAACGGCATCAAGCACAGCGTGCTCAACGCCCGCTATCATGAACAGGAAGCCACGATCATCGCGCAAGCGGGGCGCAGCCGCGCGGTGACCATTGCCACCAACATGGCCGGTCGCGGCACCGATATTCAGATGGGTGGCAATCTGGACATGCGCCTTGAACAAGAACTGGCCGGCATCACGGACGAGGCGGAACACAAACGCCGCGCCGACGAGATCAAGGCCGACATCGCCGCTGACGCCGTTAAAGCGCGCGCGGCGGGCGGCCTGTTCGTCATCGGCACCGAGCGCCATGAATCGCGCCGCATCGATAACCAGCTACGTGGCCGCTCTGGCCGTCAGGGCGATCCCGGCGCGTCGATGTTCTATCTCTCGCTTGAAGATGATTTGATGCGCATCTTCGGCTCCGACCGCATGGAAGGCATCCTGACCAAGCTGGGGCTTCGTGGCGGCGAGAAAATCGCGCACCCATGGATCAGCTCGGCCTTGGAAAAGGCGCAGGAAAAGGTTGAATCGCGCAACTTCGATATCCGCAAAAACCTTCTCAAGTTCGACAACGTCATGAACGATCAGCGCAAGGTCATCTATGAACAGCGCAAGGATATCATGAACGCCGCGTCCGTGAGCGAGACGATCCTCGATCTGCGTCACGACATCATCCACGACATGGTCGTGGCCGCCATTCCGCCCCATTCCTATCCTGAGCAATGGGACTTGGCCGGACTGCAAGACCGCGTGCATGATATTCTGGCGATGGATTTGCCCATCATCGAATGGGGCAAGGAAGAAGGCATTGCCGAAGAGGAAATGGAAGAGCGCATCCGCAAGGCTGCCGATGACAAGATGGACGAAAAGACCAAGCTTGTTGGACCGGAGCGCATGGCGCAGGCGGAAAAAGCCGCCCTGCTCGGTCTTCTCGATGTGGCGTGGAAGGATCATTTGCTGGCGCTGGATCAACTGCGCCAAGGCATCCATCTGCGCGGCTATGGCCAGCGCGACCCGTTCAACGAATATACGCGCGAGGCGTTCAGCCTGTTCCAGATGATGTTGGACGATGTGCGTGAAAAGGTGACCACGTCACTGATGCGCGCCGAAGTGCGCATGCCGTCCTTGGAAGAATATGCCGCCGCACGCCGCGAACAGGAAATGCGCGAATTGCACGGCATGGCGCCTGAAGAAATGTCGCCAGAGCAATTGCAAGCGATGCATGAAGCGGCGACTGGTCTTCGCCTTGCGCCTGCGCCGATGCAGCATCACTTCGACCCGCAAAACCCCGACACATGGCACAATATCCCACGCAACACGCCCTGCCCTTGCGGCTCCGGCAAGAAGTACAAGCATTGCCACGGCACAGCGGGGTAAGGGCCTAAACCCTCACCTCCACAACTTCCGCATTATCGGGGCAAGCCCCGGTGGCGGCGTTGATAAAGTACCAATGGCTGACGACCAAAGTTGTGGCGGCGCGATCCTCGAAACTCATCTTCGTCATAAAGGCGTGGACGCGTTCTTGCAGCGTGCGGGCGCTTTCATTTTGCGGCGGCCACCATTGCCCGCCCCCAAGCGCCGAGAAAGCCAACGCCGGAAACCGCGCGCGCAGCACGGACGCTGGCGATCCGATATCACAGCTGTGAACGCCCCGCTCGCTGACCAGCGGATCAATCTCGATGGGAAGTCGTAGAACCTCGGCCACAAATGAGGCTGTTTGCAACGCGCGAGTGAAAGGGCTACTGATAATGGCTGTAATTCTGCGGCCTTCTAACTGCATGGCGGCTTTGCGTGCCTGCGTCATGCCCAGCGCCGACAGCTCCGCATCGGGGGTTTGAGGATCACGCCCCGTTCGGTCGTGCACAACATTGAAAACGGACTGGCCGTGACGCATAAAAAACATGGTGTGCGAAGGCGTCAGCGGGCGAAATTGTGCGCGATAATCTTGGGACCTAAAAAGCCGCGTTGTGGCCCCTTATTTTCTGGTGCCGAAAAGCCGATGATCGTCTTCAGCTTCGGGCAATTTTCCTTCCCGCTGACTTCAACATAGCCCCACGTCCCCGACATACAATGAGTCTGAACCGTTATGTTGTGAATCTTCATGCTTTCCATGAGTCTTGCGTAGGCGGCGCTGTTCGGATCAATCTTGACACGATAAACGACCTTATTGTTTCGCAGCTTTACGGCGCTCCATGGTTGATCCGTAATGTTGTTTTTAAGCGCTTCGGAAATTTTGGAAAGCGCTGCCTTGTCCGTAACACGCAGATAGGTTTTGCCGTTTCGCTGGAGAACCCCCTTGCCCGTTGGAATTTTCATCTGGTACAACGTGGCCTTTATCTGATTGATTGTCTCGGGCGTTACACAAACATCCAAACCGAACTGAGCCTTGCGATCCTTGGCAGGGATCGAAACCCATTCCATTTTTTGAAGTTCGCTAAGGTCCTCGGCGCGAGTCGTGAAAAGCGAAAGAAATTTCGCCGCCCGTGAAAAAAGGGATCGGATCATGATATGCCTCATTCGTAATAACAGTGTCTTTAAAGGGGTTCGTTTCGAACTGCCAACAGTCTATCTGCTTTTAATGAAAATCTCGCTAAAACAAAAGAATATAAATCTCGTTGATTTTGCTTACTTTTTTCTCTTCCCCGCCAGCGGGTGGTGCTCGGAAACCGTTTTGGCGAGGCGGTCTGTGGCGACATGCGTGTAAATCTGGGTCGTGGCGATATCGGCATGACCCAGCATGGTTTGCACGCTGCGCAGGTCCGCGCCATGCTCGATCAGATGCGTGGCAAACGCGTGGCGCAGCACGTGCGGGCTGAGGCGATCCGGTGCAAGGCCCGCCTCGATCCCCACCTGCCGGAGCATCTGGAAAAAACGTTGGCGCGTGATATAGCCCGTCTTCGATGACGAGGACGGAAACAAAAACCGCGAGGCCGCCACGCGCGTTGCGCTGGCCGATTTCTTTTCTTCTGCGGCGGAAATCTTGCGGTATTCCATCCATTCCTTGACGGCAACCACCGCCGGATCACCCAGCGGTACGACGCGTTCCTTCCCGCCCTTACCGCGCACTTGCACCACGCCGCGATCAAACAGCACCGCGCCGATAGGCAGGCTGACAAGCTCGGTCACGCGCAAGCCCGACGCGTAGAGCAACTCCAGCATCGCGCGAAGGCGCGCGCCGTCGTAACCCTTGACCTTTTTCACCACCTTGATGAGCGCGAGCACTTCTTTTTCGCTCAGATATTTCGGCAAGGACTTTCCCAGTTTCGGCGCATCGATGTTGCGGGTCGGGTCTTCGTCGCGCATTTTCTCGGACGCCAGAAACCGATAGAATTGCCGCAGCGAAGACAATCGCCGCGCCTGTGTCCGCGCCGCCGCCGCGCGAAGTTCGTGCATGATATAGGCGCGAATATCGTCCTCGCTGGCTTTTTCCAGTTTGGTTTTGCGCTTGCTTTCCATATAGGAAGCGGCATCGGCCAGATCGCGCGCATAAGCCGCACGCGTGTTTGCTGCTGCCCCGCGCTCGGCCAGCATCATATCCAGAAACGGTTCGATAAAGGGGCTATAGGTCATGAGTCCTTGCGTTTGCCCTTCACGATCAATTCAGCCCCACCACAACTTCACGGGCAAGGCCTTGCGCTTCGGCGGTGAGTCCAACCAGACGCAGCGCGCGGATGACTTCCACCTTCACGCCCAAAATGGCTTCGCTGGCGCTGCCATCGACCAGAAGCAGGCTAAGAAGCGCTGTTTCACCCGTTCGTCCTGCCGCTGCCGCTTGCTTCATTATATCCAAAAGAACCGGTGAGGGCGTCAATTGCTTGGTGGGAGGCACGGTTTCCATCACGCGATGCCACGCTTCTTCAGGTACGGCATAACCGGCGGCGGACAGCACCAGCAGCGTCTGCCCCGCCTTCTCGCGCAAAACCTGTAGACGGTTGCCCTCTTCCTTGTTCGCCGCTGCGTTGTCATTCAGCGACGCCTTAAGCCATTCGCTCAGGCCGGTCGCATACTCGCCATCGGGAACCAGTCCCGCCAAAACGAATAACGGCCAGTTTTTATGTAAAGGCACCGCCAGATCGGGCGA
>DNGD01000191.1 GCA_003486725.1 Rhodospirillaceae bacterium | reverse complement strand
TTGCCTGTCCCGGCGAAAGCCGGGAACCCGGCAATCCAGAAGGCGCGCACCTGTCCTCCGAAGCTGCGAAGCAGCGTAGGGGGACTGGTTCAGAAAGCCCCCTGAATACCCATTTTCATTCAGTTTCTATTTTTTCCCATCCGTTTTTCTTGGTCCATCGCAGCCATGTGCGGAAACCAAGAAGGGCCAGGACATCATAATTACTCGTTTTTAGCTTTGCGTTGAATTTTATGAAGGAGTCAATTTTCTCTACCCAAGGAATGTCAAACATCCTTGAAAGTTCTGATCCCCCATAAATAAGGAGCCAATTTTCTTGGACACCTTTTGTCTGACAAGGAATTTTGTTTTTTATAATCTCGCAAAGCTCTTCGTCAGACGTTCCTAACCGTCTGAAAAGAAAATTCTCTGCATCCCAGTTCTTTTTACATTGTGCGCGACAGACAAGAAATTCTTTCAAATATTTTTTTAATATTTCTGGTGAACTTTCGTCGCATGGAAAAGACATTTCTTCGTTTGCGATCTGTGCCTTGTTGTCCTGTATCTTTCTCGCGATTTCTTTTACAAAACCTTCCGTTTCTTTTCTGTTGGGGACAAGAGAATCTTTAAAACGAAGAAAAACATCATAGTTAAAAAGACAAGGCTCTTTCTCTGCGAACTCCCATGCATAGTCTTGAATCTCTTTCCATGCTTCTTCTCCCGCTGTTCTTGTGAACCCAGAGACATTCCGTTCTTTCGTGTGATATCGGGTGACTTCAACTCCTATACGGAGTCCATCCATATCTATGAAAACATCTGGCGGATCGTTTTTCTTGAGATTTATTGATGCTGTTCCTGAGAGTCCCGTTACCTCGAGGTAACGCTTGACCGTTTCAAGTTCTTCTTCCTTTTGGGAATCTCTAGTCATGTGAGCATTTTATCCTTTTCACAAAGAAAGGCCATAGATCGTTTGAAGTCTCAAAAGGTATACATCAAATGCTGGTGGGCAATGTTAGCACAAGGGACGAAGCCAAAAAAAAACGGGTCTGACCATGGCTGGGCAGACCCGTTAATTGATAAAACGTCTTTACGAAGAGTTATTACTTCGCGATCCCGTGCTCATAGCATAGACCGCCGGTGATCTCGATGGTGGTGGCGTCGATCGCGCCGTTCTCGACGCAATGGCCGATCAGGGCAGCGACTTCCTCCGGCTCGACCAGACGGCCAATCTGCACTTCATGTAAAAGCGCCTTCAGCGCATCTTGATTCATGCCGGTCAGCATCGGGGTAGCGGTATAGCCGGGCGCGACGCCGACGCAACGGATGTTGTGGATGCCGCGCATCTGGAACTCGCCCACGATAATCTTGGGCATCAGCGCATCGGCAACCTTGGTCGAGGAATAGTTCAGCTGGCCGATCTGGCCGACCTTGTTCACGGAAGAGATCGGCACCAAGATGCCTTCCCAGCCGCCATTGACCATGGCTTCCGCGCCATCGCGCAGGGTCAGGAACGTGCCGGTCAGGTTGATATCAATAACGGGCTGCCATTTATCGAGGCCCATCTTGCGCGTGACCTTGCCGGTCTCCTTGTCGATCGTCAGCATCGTGCCGTCGCGGATAATACCGGCGCAGGCGACGACGATGTTAAGCTTGCCAAACGCATCAAGCGTTGCCTTGATGAACTTCGCGGTATCGGCCTCGCTGGTGACGTTGGCTTGAACGCCGATGACTTCGCCGCCCATGGCCTTGATCTCGCCGACCACGCGGTCGATGTTCTTTTGCGCCATATCGACGATGGCGACTTTGGCGCCATTTTTGACGAGATATTTGGCTACAGCTTCGCCAATTCCGTTACCGCCGCCTGTTACAATGGCCACGCTGTCTTTCATTTTCATGACGCTATCCCCAACTGTAAGTTTTGATCACGATGATTTTGGAAACGAAGTGCTGTCTTTATCCCAATAGATGAAATTGGGACGCGAGATGTCTGGGCCGACGATTTTAAGGTCGCCGATCATGTTCGGGCGGGTGATGTCGGGTCCGACAACCTTGATGCCCACCGGCTGGATCGACTTGACCAGCGCCTGCGCTTTGGCTTCCGCTTCTTGCACGGGCAAGCCGTAGTACAGATTGGCGGCGACAAGACTGCTGGAGCCGTCAGGCATCACGCGACGGATATCGTATCCGGATGGTTCGACGATGTATTCGGCGTCGTTATAGGTAAACTTTGACACGTTAGTTCTCCGCTCGCATGTGTTGATCAGAGCTTTCTCAGAACGGATACGCAGTTGGTTACCGAAGAGCCGCCAACGTTGAAGGTGACGCCGATATCCGCTTTCCTCGCCTTGACGCCGATGGCCTCGCCGATGATCTGCTTATAGATCAGCGCATGCATCGAAGCGCCGGTCGCGCCGACAGGGTGTCCCTTGGATTTGAGACCGCCCGAGAGGTTGACGGAAACCGATTTGTCATCGCGTGTGAAGCGACCGTCCAGATAATCAAAGCCGCCGCGTCCATCGACAGAGAGACCCAGCGCCTCGGTGCTGAGAATCTGGTTGATGGTGAAGCAGTCATGCACTTCGACCAGATCGATATCGCTCGGCTTGATGCCAGCTTCTGCATAGGCTTTGGCGGCGGCGTTCTTGCCAGCCATAAGCTCGTGCATATTGGGGCGCACATTTTCCGGCAGACGTTCGCAAGAATGGCCGATACCGGCGATCTCGACGGCGCGGGCCTTGTTGCTGACGTTCGCGGTCTGCGTCATCACCACCGCTGCGGCACCGTCTGATACCAACGAGCAGTCATGAAGGCGAAGCGGGGCGGCAACAACCATATTCTTGGCGCGTCCACGTTCGTCAAGTTGGTTGAGCTTTTTGATTTCCTCGACCGTGGTCGGGCCAGAGCGGTTGTGGGCGAGGGGGTTTTCCGCGCCGTTCTTATAGCCCAGTGCGCCAACGGTCCAGAGCATGCGCTCAAGTTCTTCCGTATGAATGTCGTAATGCGCCTGATAGCCCTTGGCATAGGCGGCGAACAACATGGGGAACGACCAGCCTTGCGCGCCTTCACTCGGCCAATGCGAGCAGCAGGACAAAACATGCGTCATCTGCTGTGTGGTCAGCAAGTTCATCTTCTCGACGCCGATTACCAGCACATGGCGGTAACGGGCCGCTTCAAGGGCATAAAGCGCGTCGTAAATGGCGACAGACGATGAGGCGCAGGCGCATTCGCAGCGTGTCATCGGTTTGAAGCGGAAGCAGGGGTCGATCTCGGCGGCAATCGGGGCGACATGCTCCTGATTGACGAAGCCTGACGGTGAGCAAGACCCGACATAGATGGCGTCGATGTCTTTCGGCTCAAGGCCAGCATCGGCGATGGCGCCGCGGCCCGCTTCAATCAGCAGGTCGTAATAGGTCTTGGTGTCGGTGATTAAACCGGTGACTTTGTCTTTTTTAATGAAGGCGCCAAATTCGGTATTATAGGCGCCGATGATACTGACCTTGCTCATGATGATTCTCCAGAACATGGAATCTTTGGTGACCCCAGTTATGGTTAACAATTACTAAGATTCGGTGAATGCCTAATTTTTTTAACAAAAAAATCTAAGTGTAGTGGGTGGTTGCCCGTGTATGCTTAATGCCTGCGTTGGACGAGGCCGATCGCGTGCGTGGCTTCAGTCTGTCACGCCATAAAATCCAACAAGCCCGAATAGGAACAAGACAAGTGAAGGGTGAGGTGGTACTTTTTTAGGTAGAAATTTTTCAACAGAGACGGGGGGTAGGCTCATGACGAACACAGAAAAGAACGGATTGCCGGTGTTTAGCAAACCCTTGTGGTTCGTAGGGGGCTTCGTTGCCGCCGTCATCATTGTGATGGTTGGTGTGTATTTTGCCGCAACTTATTGGCAAGGCGCAGAGAAACCGGAGCGCTTGCTGACTTCGGACCCATATCAATTGTTAGAGGCCTGTCAAGTTAAAGCGCCAGCTCCCTTGCGCAACAGTGGAGAAGGTAGGTTGGTAAGTGACTCAGATGTTTTGGCTTGGGCAGAGAGTGTTGTGCCGGAGTTGGTTGCGTTTAATTATGAGAATGCAAAAGAGTCNNACAGCCCAAAAAGTGAATTTCACGGCGGAGGGCTGGTGCGGTTTTGTTAAGGCTATGGACGAATCCCGAATGTTCGAATCGGTTTTGGCTCGTAAACTCGAAATATCGACGAAACGGCTTGGCGGTGCCCAGATAATCAGCAAGGGCCGTCAAAATGGTGTGGATGCGTGGCATGTTCAGGTTCCCGTCTCTCTGGAGTTTCAGTCAAAATTTGAAAGTAGTGAAAAAATACCTGCTCCCATCGCAGGGAAGCTTGTGCTGGTTGTGGAGAAAGGGAGTGTGCCATTGAAGGAAATGGCTCTTGTAATTTCCCAATATGTTCTGATGCCATAGAGGAATCTTTTTTGGCTGATGCTTGGTGTGGAGAGTCGCTCAAACCAGAAGGGTTTGTGACAGGCGCGCTTATTGCGCATCGCGCGCAGAGGGCGCGGTCTGGGCGGCATCAACCGGATTGATCGCGCCGTTCTCGCTCAGCCAAACGGTGCAGATGCGGATGACTTGCTGAAGCTGCGTTCTCATCCGAGCCGCCAGACCGATATGCGCGCCTTCAAGAACGATGACCGTCTTCGGTTGCGGCGTCAGCTCACGCATCAAATCGCGGGCGGTGGCGGGTATCAGATCATCGCTCTGTCCTTCAAGGATCAAAAAACGTCCCGATAGAAACGGTAAATGCAGGGAGGGCTCAAGCGGCCTTAGCAGCAGCGCAATCAGCGGGCTCGTGAGGCTGTGCAGCCACGGCGGTTTGATAAAAGGATGTGCATCAAACAGGGCGTGTAGCGGCGCGCCACTATAGGCGAGAACCGTCCATCCGATGTTCAAGCCGCTTTTCTCCGCAACATTTTGCAAGGCGGGCACCACCAACGCACCGAGAGAAAAACCCAGCACGCTTATTCGCGATGCATCGGCCCACGGCTGTTCCGCCAGCCAGTGCAGGATAGAAACTCCCTGCGCCGGAATGCCGAGTAGCTGATGATAAAGCGTCGGGGCTTGCCACAACAGAGAGAGGCCTTGCGGGAAGTGAACGGGGATCGGCCAGTCATAGCCGACGATAATGTTGGCACCCATTTCTTTCAGCACGGCGATATTTTCTTTTCCATATTTCAATCCGCCGAGGACGAACAGGACGGGCAGCTTTTGTTCGGGGAGAGGATCAGGAAAATTGACAGCAAAAGAAATGTCGCCCAGTGCGGCGCTGTGCAATGTGATGTGCTCAATGCGTCGCCCGCCCTGAATAATGACATCCGTTTGCTCGGCGCTGAGGTTCATCTCTGGCGCGGGCAAGACGGCGAGGGGATCGCGCAATCCTGCGCCAAAGAGCAGCGCGAGGAAGATCACCAGAACGAGCGCGATAAGAAGGACAAGACGAGGAAGTGTTTTCATGCCGAGCCTCACGAAGAATATAGATTTTGGCGGCGCACAGCAGAGGAGGACAAAATAACTATTGAAGGAAGTTTTTGGGAATAAGGCTTGTCCGCTTCAGCGCGGTCGCCGCCGAAATAGGGGAGAAGCGGGCGCAACCTTTTCCATTGTTCAAGTCGCATCCACGTGGATATTTGTTTGATGTAAGCCGGCCTTTGCTTTTCCCATAAGTTTGAATATAGACCTTTCCTCCTGTCGGTGAAGAGTACTGTCCTGCTTTTCTTGATGTGGTATCGGGAAGCATTTCGGTCGTTTCTTCGTTCTTACCGAACGCTTTGCACCCCAGATGTTTTTCATGGCCCCAGTCTGCAATAACGACAGGTGCAATTCTGTTCTGGTCACAAATGGCATGGTTGCATAATGCGCAAACGGCGCGGCTTCCGTTAAAGGAAGCTTTACTCAAAAGAAATCTTATGATGATGACGCGTTCGTAAAGCATGACCCATCTTCTGAGAGAATTTGGACACAACGAAGCAATGACATCGAAGTATATCAGAAAAATACTTTAAATACACTCTTGACTATGTGGTAATAAGGTCAAAACATAATTGTCTGCGTACAAAAGGAAATAGACATGCTCATCCGCCCAGAAAAAGAAACCGAGTTCCCAGCGATTTACGATTTGGTCAAAATCGCTTTTCAAACGGCCAAAATGACCAATGGTGACGAGCAGAACTTTGTTGACCGGCTGCGCGCCAGCGGTAACTACATCCCTGACTTGGCTCTTGTCGCGGAAGAGGAGGGGAAGCTTATCGGGCACGTCATGCTTACGAAGACCTGCATCGAAACGGCGGGCGGGCAATTTTCGCTTTTACTTCTGGCGCCTGTTTCCGTCGTTCTTGAGCGTCGAAATCAAGGTATCGGTGCTCAACTTATCGAGGAATCTTTTCGTCTGGCCAAGGCGTTGGGACATACGGCGGTTATCGTTGTCGGTGATCCGGCCTATTACACGCGCTTCGGATTCAGCTCTTGCGGTCATTTCAACATCGGGAATGCGGATAAGATCCCTGATGAATATGTGATGGTCTGCGAGTTGATCCCCTCGGCACTGAAGGACATCAGTGGCACGATTCCCACATTCTACGTCTAAACGCGCTTTTCCAGCATAAAGCGGGTTTCGAGCACGGCCCAAAAGTGGTACATTGGTCGCTTCCGGTTATCTTTGGTGAACCTAATACCAAGGAGGCGTGTCGTGAAGTTTATTCAGCGTCGCTTATGTATCGGTCTTACGGTTTTTCTCACTTTTCTTTCCCTGCCGTCTTGGGCGCAGATGGATCACGCCGCCCACGGGATGAGCGAAAGCGCCGCGCAGGCGAAAATGAGAATGATGGGCAATTTTGGTGCCTATCCCCTTGAGCGCGAAGCCAGCGGCACAAGCTGGCAGCCGGATTCCTCGCCGCATGAAGGTCTTCACTATAAGGTTAGTGACTGGGATATCATGGCGCATGGCTTCCTCACGGGCATCTATGATCACCAAGGCGGGAAGCGCGGCGACGACAAGGCCTTTTCGACCAGCATGGCCATGGTTATGGCGCAAAAGCCCGTCAGTCTAAGGGGCACGCTGGGACTGCGCGCGATGTTGTCGCTGGATCCGCTGATGGGTAAGGAAGGCTACCCGCTTCTTTTTGCGGCGGGCGAGACAGCTAACAGACGTGACCTGTTAATCGACCGGCAGCATCCGCACGATTTATTCATGGAACTGTCCGGCAGTTACAGCCACAGGCTTTCCAGCAAAGCCTCGGCGTTTCTTTATGCCGGTTTGCCGGGGGAGCCTGCGCTAGGGCCGCCATCGTTTATGCATCGTGTGTCGGGTGCCGATAATCCCGAAGCGCCGCTGGCGCATCATTGGCTTGACAGTACGCACATCAGCTTTGGCGTCCTGACGGGCGGCTATATTTACGATCGCTTCAAGTTCGAGCTGTCGGGTTTCAACGGGCGTGAGCCGGATGAAAAGCGGTACAATATCGAAAGTCCAAAGCTGAACAGTTACGCGGCGCGCGCGAGCTATAATTTCATGTCGAATTTGTCCGTTCAAACAAGCTGGGGGCATCTGGAGGGTCCGGAGTTGTTAGAGCCTTATGTGAACGAGGATCGCTTGATCCTGTCGGGTATTTATAACATGCCGTTCGGCGACAAGAACAATTGGGCGACGACGTTCGCGTGGGGCCGCAAGTTTAAGGATCCGGGGCCGGAGCTTGACGCCTTCATGCTGGAAAGTGCGGTGACATTCGAAAAGAAGCACACTTTCTTCACGCGTCTTGAGCGGGTGGAGCAGAATGAGCTGTTCCACGGACAGGTCGCGTTTGAAGAACTCGAAGATGATATCTTTCCGATCAATAAAGGCAGTCTTGGCTATATCCGCGATTTCGAGATCGCCGAGCATACCAAGTTTGGTGTTGGCGGCCTTGTCAGCGGGCATATTATTCCGGACAGGATCGAGCCCGCCTACGGCAAAAATCCGGTGTCGTATATGCTGTTTGTCAGGTTGAAGATTCTGTAGGCGATCCGACACTTTTGCGCCGCGATAAGTTATTCATAAATTAGTCGAATCTGAATTATTACCTATGTCTGGTCATTTTGTGCTATAATCCGTTCGCTCAAGGCAACACAGTTCCGAACGAATGGAGGGTGCTATGAGAATTTTACAAAACATCACACTGTCTGTCGCGGTTCTGGCCTTGCTGGCCGGATGCGGAACGAAGACGAGTGATCGCGCGCTTAGTGGTGCCGGTATTGGCGCTGGCGTGGGTGCGGTAAGCGGTGCGCTTATGGGCAGTCCTGCGACAGGTGCGGTCGTCGGCGCCGGTGTTGGCGCGGCAGCGGGCGCGCTGACGAAGAAGCAAGACGTCGATCTGGGTGAGCCCATTTGGCGTTAAGCACGCGATGTTAGGCGAACGATGTTAGGGTGATAGCCTTTCCCGATTTAAGGCGCGCGGGCTGATTCAAGCCGAGGCGCGAAGGGCAAGGTTGGTGCCGTTGTAGACCCCTGTTTTAGTCAGTGAAGATGTGTTCGTGATTTTGGTTTATATCAACCAACAGAAAGGCATTCCCATGGAAAACTCTCATACAATAAAACTTAATAGGCTCCTTGTCTCATCAGCGCTCCTCCTTACACTAGCGGCGTGTGGTGGGGGCGGCATGCAAACGCGCGACTACAGCGACAGCGGGGGCGACGGCTCCTACTGGTATGTGAGAAGTGCGCTTGAAGACCAAGGCGACCTGACGATGTTCTATCAGGGGCTTATTAATACGGGCGTCATTAACGAGATAAGCAACAGCAGAAATTACACGATCTTTGCGCCCACCAATGCGGCGTTCTCGCGGATACATCCGAACGCTTTTCCTTGTTTTTATTCGGTGCAATGCTCGGCGGAAGTTGCCGCTGTTTTGCGTAATCATATCGTGCCCAGAAACGAGAGTATCGGTCGCTTTTCGCAATGGGGCGGTGGCATCCCGACCCTCGGCACCCGTCGCTTGAATGTTGATGAACTTTACACGGGACAATTCACGGTGGAGAGGCATCGCGTGCTCTTTCCGAACGAATGGCTCAAAGAAAGACCGACAGAATATGATTATGCCAACACATATCAAGGGAGCGGGATACGCCTTTACCGGATCGATGGGGTGATTATGAGCAGTCAGGAAATGGCTCCGTTCCGCGTCCAGCCATCATCCTTTATGCCACAAATGCTGAGCGAAGAGTCCACCACGACATATCGGACGCTTGATCCTTATCCGAATGTCGGTGATGTGTACCGGGCACCAGCTGGATCGCCCAGCGTGATCTATAAGCTGCCGTTGGGCTACAACCCGCAGCCAAGGGATCCGGATAATTATTGACTGAAGGTTGAGTGAGATCCCCGTTTGCAAAAGGAGAGCCCCATGAAAACGACTGAATACAGAGGCTGTCTCGTCGTCACCGTTGCGCTTGTCGTCGCTCTGCTGGCCTATGGCGTGCTGACGATGAAGGATAACCAAAAGGCGTCAGAGCGCGTCGGGGGAGCTGTCAACGAATTGTCACAAGACGTTGATAAGGCCGTGAAGGAAATGAAAGAGAGTGCGCCGGTTCAAAAGATGGACGAAGTGATCAAGGAAACGGGCGACAAAATCGAAGAGACCACAGACAAGATCAAAGAAAATGTGGCCCCTGAACCGCCAGCCCCTGAACCGCCAGCCCCCTGATCCTAAAAAAGGAGGTGTGACATGGACTATGTCGACGGGTTTGTAATTCCTATCCCGAAAAAGGAGGTGAAGGCCTATCTGCGCATGGCGAAGAAGGCGGGAGAAGTCTGGAAAGATCACGGTGCGCTGGAGTACCGTGAATGCGTGGGCGATGATCTAAGCGTGAAGATGGGTGTGCCGTTTACTAAAATGCTCAAGCTTAAACGGGGCGAGACAGTTATCTTCTCCTGGATCGTTTTCAAATCCCGTGCAGCGCGTGATCGTATCAACGCCAAGGTTATGAAGGATCCGCGTCTGGCCAAGATGATGGATCCGAAAGACATGCCCTTCGATTGCAAGAAGATGGCCTATGGCGGTTTCAAGTCGATGGTGGAGTTCTGCGCTTGGGAGTAGGTGGCTTTAATCTGGTGCTTGCGCTCCACTGAGAATGGAGAGCACTTCCGCGTCTCTGACCTGACGGAAGCTCTCATAGGCCTGCGCGACGGCGAAAAACAAGTCCGGCACCAAGGGACAGATAACGACGTCGGCTTCTTCTTCCAAAGCTTCCAGCGATGTGGCGGGCGCAACCGGAATGGCGATCACAATTTTCGACGCCTTGCGGGCGCGTACAGAGCGTGCGGCGGCGCGCATGTCGGCGCCCGTTGCCACGCCATCATCCACAAGAATAACCGTTCGCCCTTCGACGTCCGGCGGCGGGCGTCCTTGGCGGTAGAGCGCGTTGCGCCGCTCCAGCTCCGCCGTCTCGCGTGCAATAAGGGCATCAACGGTTCCTTGCGACAAGGCCATCTGGGCTATGTACGCCTGATCCAAAAAGACGACGGACCCGTCGGCGATGGCACCCACCGCGATTTCTTCATAGCCCGGCACGCCCAGTTTTCTCACCAGCATAAGATCAAGCGGCAGGTGAAGGCGCGTGGCGATTTCCTGCGCGACCGGCACGCCGCCACGCGGCAGCGCCAGAACGATGGTGTTCTTTTTCTGGCTATAGACCGCGAGGGCCTGCGCCAGTTTTACGCCCGCGTCGCGCCGATCCCGATATTCTGCCAAATGCATCATGTTGGTAAAACAATAGGAATGGTTGCCTTGACGTTCGCGATGACCTCTTGTTCGTTCACAAGGTTGTTTTGGATTAGATTCTTTGGCACTTCGGCCAGAATTGTCTTTTGCACGGCGGCGCTCAGTTCTTTTTTCAGGAGTCCTATAAAGCGTGGCGGCGCGACAAGAGTTAGATGATCAAACGCCGCTTCGGCCAATGATTTCTCAAGCTGCTTGGCGACGTCCCGCGCAAAATCCTCTTCGGTCATTTTGTGCAGGTTGCGGTATGGGGTCGTGGTGTGACCCGCGGCGGGATCGTCATAGACGTCCTGCGTCTTTACTTTAAAATCCATGTCGGGAAGGGGAACAAGCGAGACATGCTCGTCTTTGCTGATAAGGGGATTCCGGCGCGTCCAGCTTGACGGCCTTTCCGTCTCGGTTTTCTGAAGGATATAAAAGTGTGCGCTTTGGGCAGAAGCGACAAGCACCCAAATGGTGCCGGGCGGTTTTTGGGAGAGATTCTGCATCGGCATAACACCTCCTCGTTCTGGAACCAGATGGGACGCATACGAAGACCGAAACGCGAAACGCAGTGTAGCACAAAACATTCCTCTTCGCCAAAGTATACCGGAGGGGCTTTAAGGGCGCGTGTGACCGTTTACCATAATAACGTGTCTTTTATTTTGAGGCAGAAGGTCTTATAACCTTGAGATGTAAGGAAATCATCTCATCGAATTGAATCCATTAAATATAATACTATAGAAATTGCTTTCATCTCGCCTGTCGCCTATTTTACGGGAGACATTTAGGCAAGAGGATTATGATGAGTTTTTTTAGGTTTACGCCAGATATGAATCCAGATCCGCTTTTCAGGCACAGGAAAAAGTGTGCTGATTGGCAAATGAAATTGAAGGGGACGACTGGTTTAGATCCATTACGCAGCATCACGCTGGTCGGCGCTTACTACGATTGTAATGACTTGAAGTTAAATGATCGGTATTTTTTCTCGCGCGCTATTGATCGATGCGGAGAAATGGGGATTGCCATTGCACCCGATTTTGACCTGACTCCACTAAACATAGCCTATAGTGAGCGTCAGGACTTTCTGTGCCCTGAGTTAAATCTTCCAGGTGATCTTGTACTGACCTGCTTTGTTTATAAACCAACCTCATGCGTTGGGGCGCTTTCCTCCAGAGAGTGTTCTAACAGTGTCTATTTTGTAAGTCCTTATTGGGACAGGTTAGGCGCTTGGCACGATGCGGCTCAAAGATGCGCGGCGAAAGTTGTCTTAATGGCAGTGACGGCTTTTGAAATTGCGGCTGAGGACTTCGTGCCCCGCATTGGAACACCTGATTATTTTGACCGAAACTTTGTTGGAATGGGAAGGTCGATGGGATCGGATATGCAGTCTCTTTTAAGTAAGTCTTTCGCCACACAACTGCGCGAAACGAGCAAATGCGCTTTGGTACAGCCGTAATTAAGTCATTTTAATTTAACTTCTTTCATCTTATAACCTTGAGATGTAAGGAAATCATCTTATGGACATTTATCTTCCGATTGCCGAAATGCCGATCAACGTCTTTGTCCTGATGGGCATCGGCATTGTGGTCGGCTTTATCTCGGGTTTGTTTGGCATCGGCGGCGGTTTTTTGATGACGCCGCTTCTGACGTTTTTGGGCGTGCCTGCTGCCATCGCCGTGGCCTCGCAAGCCAACCAGCAGGTGGGCACCAGCCTGTCCGGCGCGCTCGCGCATTGGCGCAAGAAAAATATCGATTTCCAGATGGCCTTTATCCTGATGATCGGGAGTCTGATCGGCACCGGCATCGGTGTCCAGATTTTCAAATGGCTGAAGCAAATCGGCCAGATCAATCTGTTTATCGCGCTCAGCTATGTTTCGCTGCTGTCCGTTGTTGGCCTCCTTATGCTGTGGGAAACGGCACCGCGCCTTTTCAAAAAGGAAGAGCGCGTCCGCGCCGCGCCGCGCATACCGCAACCGGCGCTTGACAGCCAAAAGGGAATTACGGTGGGTTGGGGCGCGGGCACCAATCTGGCCATGGATTTTCCGGCCTCCAATCTGCGCGTCAGCATGCTGCTGCCGCTCTTTATGGGCGTGATGGCGGGGATGCTGGTGTCGATGCTGGGCGTCGGCGGGTTTGTGATGGTGCCAGCCATGATCTATATTCTGAAAATGCCGCCGCGTCTTGTGAACGGCACGTCGCTGGTGCAAATCATCTTTACCTCGATGGCCGCCACGGTCATGCAAAGCGTTTCCAACCATACGGTTGATCTCCTGCTGGCCGTTCTGTTGCTGTCGGGCAGTGTGATCGGCGTTCCCTTTGGCGCGCGTTTGTCCTCGCATTTGCGCTCGGAAGTCGCGCGCTTCCTGATGGCGTTGTTGATCTTGGGGGTCGGCGGCATGCTGCTCAAGAACCTGATGTTCACGCCCGACACTCTCTTCTCCATTGATGTAACGGTGCTGTGATGATGAAACTTTTTTCCTCACTTTTCCCGTCATTGCGAGGAGGCCGTAAGGCCGACGCGGCAATCCAGCTTCGCGGCGTCTGCCGCGCAGGAGAGTCTAATGCCGCGTGGACACGCGGCAGACTGGATCGCCACGCTCGCATGCGCTCGCTCGCGATGACGATTGGATTATATCTGCTTGTTCTTCTCGCTGCGCCTTTTGCGTCTTCTGTCGCCCATGCCGAGCCTGAAGCCGTCGTTGATCTGGCGGAAGATTTCATTCCGGTGACCGAGGATTTCGACGGTGCGCGCATGACGGTCTTCGGGGCGCTCCGCTCCTCGAAGTCCGATATTATCGTGGTGTTCGAAGGTCCGCCCGCCAAGGCCTTGATCCGCGCCAAAATCAAACAATATGGAATCTGGGTGAATGACAATCCGCAAACGCTGGAGCCTGTCCCCAGTTTCTACGCCGTGTTATCCTCGCAGCCTTTGAACAAGCTGATGAAGCCCGATGCGCTTGAAAAATTGGCACTCGGTCTGAATGCGTTATCTTTGAACGGCGCGGCGGGTGAGGGGCTTAAGCTGGATCGCGCGGCCAAAGGATTGTATATCGAGTTGCCTGCGGCTGTGAAAATCCGTGACAAGAAATTGTTTCGCGCAGATATTTACTTGCCGCCGAACGTGCCGGTCGGAACCTATAAGGCGATGATCTACGAAGTCCGTGGCGGCGCGGTCGCGGCCAGCCGCGAAACGAGCTTCAAGATCGAGCCGATTGGTATGGCCAGCATGATCCGCCGGCTTGCCGTGGAGCATCCTATCTTGTATGCGGCGCTTGCGATTATCCTTGTCTTGTTGATTGGCGGCGTTTCCGCTCACCTTTTCAGAAAGGCATCGTAACATGGCTGACCCCACTATTCTCGTCGTTGTCGATGATAGTCCCGAATTCCAGACCGCTTTGCGCTATGCCGCAAACGCCGCGCAGCGCGAGAGCGCGACAGTGACCCTGCTTTATGTCGTCGAGCCGAACGGGATCGAAGCGTGGGGCGGTGTGCAACGCGCGATGGAAGACGAAGCCTTTGACGAGGCACGCGGCAAGATGGTTGCCCATGAAAAATTGGTCGAAGAACTGTCGGGCAAAAACCCCGTCAGCGTCTACCGCAAAGGCGAGAGCCGCATCGAGCTTCTGGATGTTATTGAAAAAACGCCGGAGATCACGGCGCTGGTGCTGGCGACGGGGATGAAGGAGGGGGCTAACCCCTTGATCCATCATCTGACGTCTGATAAGGGCTTGCGGAAACTCTCCGTTCCCCTCATCATTGTGCCCGTGAAGACGTAAAGGAGCACGCCCATGTTTATCCAAACCGAAGACACGCCCAATCCGGCGACGATGAAGTTTCTGCCCAGCCGTCTGGTTGTGCATAATCCCGTCGATATTGACAGCGCCGAAAAGGCTTCGGTCTCGCCGCTTGCGCAGGCGCTCTTCGCTATTGACGGCGTCGAAGGTGTTTTCCTCGGCACGGATTTTATCAGCGTGACGCGCAAAGCCGAAGGCCGCGACTGGACGGTGCTCCGCCCCGCAATCTTGGCCGCGATCATGGATCACTTTGCCAAGGAGCGTCCTGTGATGCTTGACGATGCGCCGGACGTTTCGCGCACGCAGGCTTCCGCCGATGATAATGACGTGGTGCGCCAGATCAATGAGCTGCTCGATCACCGCATCCGCCCCGCCGTGATGCAGGATGGCGGCGACGTCGCGTTCGAGCGTTACGAAGACGGCATCGTCTATCTGCGTCTGAAGGGAGCATGCGCGGGTTGCCCCAGCGCGACCGCCACCTTGAAGGTCGGCATCGAGCAAATGCTCCGCCACTTCATCCCCGAGGTGCAGGAAGTCCGGCGCGTGATGTAGGCTAGGGGGAGGGGTGCTCTGGCCGCCGGTGACCATAATGTTCACCACATGAAAATGCACCTTCACCACAACTTCCACCACGAAAACGACAAAAAAAATATAACATATATGTTATATCAACTCGGTAAAAATATAACATATATGTTATATTTTGAGGATGTTATTTGATGGCTTTTTTGGCTCTTTTTAAGGTATTTTGTGGCTAACGGATGCCATTGGTTGATTAAGGTTGCATTTTAACACCTTTTGGTGTATAGTATTGCAGAATCAAAAGGGAGGCTCCCATGGCCATAGCCATCAAGATTAGCGATGAACTTGTCAGCGAGGCGCGGCGCTATGCCGAAGTCTATAGCCGCTCTGTGCCCAAGCAGATCGAATATTGGTCGCGCATCGGCAAGATCGCGGAAGAAAATCCCGACCTGTCTTTTGACTTTATCAAGGACATTATGATCGCGCAGCAGGAAGCGCGTGAAGATGATGTGACCCCTTATCGTTTCGGATAGGGGCTCGCCTGATGAAAGTCGTTCAAACGCCGACATTTGCCAAGGCAGCGAAGAAACTCCATGCCAACCAGAAGAAGGATCTGGATACGGCGGTGAAGACCATCATGGCCGACCCGTCTGTTGGCGATAAAAAAGCCGGTGAGTTGGCGGGCGTACTGGTTTTTAAATTCAAAATGGTCAAGCAGCTCACGCTTCTTGCCTATAGCTATGAAGAGAACGTTATTACTTTGACGCTGCTGGCGCTCGGATCACATGAGAACTTTTACCGCGATTTGAAGCGCTCTTAAAACATCCCCTGATTAATCACTAGATGCGCCCCAATACCCGCAAGGTAGCCAATCAGAATAGCCCACGCCCATTTCAAATGAGCCCCGAAGGTATAGATGCCGCGCGCTTGCCCCATCAGCGCGACGCCCGCCGCCGACCCGATAGATAGAAGCGACCCGCCGATACCGGCGGTGAGCGTGACCAGCAGCCATTGGCCGTGGCTCAGGGTTTGATCCATGCTGAGCACGGCATAGGTTACAGGGACGTTTCCTATGATTGCTGAAGCAACACCAATAAGCGTGTGCGTTGTTGTTTCCCCAAGGCCGGTGTAAAAAAACTCGGAAACGGTGACCAAATAGCCAAGCGCCCCAATACCACCGACGCACATAATGATGCCGTAGAAGAAAAACAGCGTGTCCCACTCGATTCGCTTCAAACTTACAAAAATGTTAAAGGGTTGCTTTCTATTGCACGTGATGTCCTCGGCGAAAAGCGCGGTCTCTTTTTTGTTGATCATGTACCCATAGATTTTTAACAAACCTAGCCCTGTCATCATGCCCAGGAAGGGAGGGAGGTGCAGCGTGTTGTGTAGGATCACGGTCAAGGTGATTGTGAAAAGGAACAAGAAGATAATTGCAATACCGCCCCGACGGATGACAATCTTTTTATGCCTGTTTTTAGTGTGAGATTCTGGAATAGTGAGTGAAAGAACAAAGGCTGGTATAAGCCAGCTTATTAAGGCGGGGATGAAGAGGTTGAAAAAAGTTGTGAAGGGGACAACGCCTTTTTGCCAAACCATCAGCGTGGTGATGTCACCAAAGGGGCTAAAAACACCACCAGCGTTTGCGGCAACAACAACGTTGACGCAGCTGGCAATAATGAATTTTGGGTTTCCTTTGCCAACGGCCAAAGAAACACTCCCAAGAATGAGCGCCGTCGTCAGATTGTCGGCAATGGGCGACAGGAAAAAGGCAAAGGTACCGCAGAACCAATACATGGCGCGTGTTGAAAGCCCTTGATTTATCATCTTGGTGCGCAAGGCATCAAAGACGCCGCGCTCTTCCAGCACATTAACATAGGTCATGGCGGCGAGCAGGAAAAGCAGCAGTTCGGCGTATTCCAAAACGGTTTGACGGATAAGGATGACGGATTCTGCGCCTCTCCCTTCCATTGTGTAGGCTATAGCCACCAGAATCCAGATCAACCCTGCCGCGACGGTGACGGGTTTGGATTTACGCAAATGTATTTTCTCTTCCAGCAGCACAACGCCATAGGCCAGCACAAACAGGCCAATGACGGCCCAGCCGATCAAGCCGCTGTCGGGCGGGGGTAGGACACCTTCACTGGCAAGGACTGGAAGGGCAAAGAGGGAGGAAACGAGTGCTAGAACCCAAGAGAAAATAGTCATGTCATCTCTTTCAAAGGGATTGAAATCATCGGAAGCGGTACAGGAAAAAGCTTAACAAGACGTTATGAAGAGGCTGGAAGGTAGGGGGGGACGATAGAAGAATGTATAGCCGGATTGGAAAAAGCGTCATCGTCATCCCGCACAAGCGTCACGGACGTGACGCGCCGATGCGGGATCTCGAGATTGTTACACACTGTTCTTTGCGGCAAGCCCTGTGAGGGTTGCTCGTTTTCGATCCCACAGCTCTCAACGTGCTCGGGATCCCGCATCACGCGTCTAGCGCAAGGCGCTATCCGCTGTGCGGGAAGACGAGAGGGAGAGTGAGCAAGGAAAAAAGTCGTCATCCAACGACATTTTCTCTTCGCGCTTTATCGCGAAAGAAAATGGACGAGGGACCCAGACTGACTCGCCGCTAACGACGTGTGCCGGAGTCTCTCACGGAAAGCCCCTCTGGGTCCCAGATCAACTTTCTTTCGTGCGAAGCCGCACGAAGAGAAAGTTTTCTGGGATGACGATATTGGTGTGCGGGAAGACGGTTAAGGGAAAGTCCGGGATGACGATTTTTGTTGTTCTTGTTCTCTTAAACCCGTAGCCCGCGTTAACCCAACTTATGATCGCGGGCTTTGAACGCGATATTGTTCTCCGACATGGGCGGCAAAGGCATGGCGTTTCTTCTTGCGACCGCTCTCATGGCCTGTTTCCACATTGGTCGAACGGCGCTAACCAGACTATTTATAATCATTTCTTTTATCATAGGATCCTCATGTTGATGTGAATAAACGCGACTGGAAAATCCTATTTCCCCAGCCTTCCCAATATCAGTTTGTAGCCCTTGTAGTTTTCCTGCTCTAAAAAGCGGGCGACGCGGCCAATGGTGGTGACGCTGACGCCTGTCATAGCGTGAATATCGCGGTAGGATAGTTCCCCTTCGTTCAGAAGGCGCGCCACCCACCAGCGTTCGGCCATGTCCGATATTTCTTTGGGGGTACATAGATCATGCAGGAAGCGTCGGCATTCCTCGGTGTCCTTCAGGGAGACAAGAGCCGTGAATAAATCCTTTTCCGTCGCGTTGTCTTTGGGCTTGCGCCCACTGGCCGGTCCGCGCGTGTGTCGGGTTTCGGGCATGACGAATCCTTTGATGTTTTAATGCCCCGTGGTAATAGCATGGAGACAATGATTCATCTAGTTTTTCCGGATGATTCTCCCTCTCATTGCCTCCTGTTGTAAGGACCCGCTTTATGTATATCCCCCCCGAACTCGGCGCGAGCTTCATGAATGTCATCAGACCCGTTTACGACGGCGATTATCCCGACCACGAGAAGCTGCGCGCCATGTGGGACATTATGTGCGACATGCAAGGCGTCGTTTTGGGACAGCAGCTTTTGCGTCGAATCGGCAGCAAGGTTTTCGCCGGACCCTTCCGCGGGATGGAGCTGTCGCCCGCGATGATTCGTGGCCGCGTCGCGCCGATTCTGCTCGGCACCTATGAATGGGAGCTGCATGACGCGATCGAGGCCGCCCTTGCCAAGCCCTATAAAAACGTGATCAATGTCGGCTGTTCCAACGGTTATTATGCTGTTGGTTTTGCGATGCGGATGCCGGAGGCGAAAATCTTCGCCTATGATAGTGACCCCGAAGCGCAGGCCAATTGCAAGGCGCTGGCCGTCCTGAATGGCGTGGAAGATCGCGTTGTTATCGGTGGTGCCTTTACGGGCGCGGAATTCGAGAAATTCGCGGGTGAAGAAACGCTGGTCTTTATGGACGTCGATACGGCGGAACGGGAACTGCTGGATGTCGAGCGTGCGCCCGACCTGAAAAACATGGACGTGATTGTCGAACTTCACGATTGCATCGTGCCAGCTTTGTCGACCGTTTTACCGTTCCGTTTTGCGCCGACCCATGATGTGCGCGTGATCCCCGGTGCCGCGTTCAGCTTCCCCTTGGAAAAGGTTATGGGGTCGGATTACATCGCCAATCACTTCGATAATCTTCTTGTGACGTGGGAAGGGCGCCAGAGCCAGACCGCCTATGGCGTGTTCAATAGAAAAGTAGAAAAAACAGAAGGATAGCGATTTCTTGCCGCTGCGGCGAATGAGAACAAAAATAGAACTTGCCAAGGGAAGCGGACCTCCGTATGATGAGAACAAAGAAGCAACATCCAGATTCGCAATCGCCAAAGACAAAGGACAAAGCCATGAGCTCGAAAACCGTCAGCAATCTCCGTGTCGTTGAAATTGATGCCAAGGATCCCGAACGCCAAAAAGCTTTAGATGCCGCGCTCAGCCAGATTGAACGCGCCTTTGGCAAAGGCTCGGTGATGCGCTTGGGCTCTCAGGAGGGGATTGGCGAAATTGATGTGATTTCGACCGGCTCGCTGGGGCTGGATATTGCGCTGGGTATCGGCGGTTTGCCCAAGGGACGCATTATCGAAATCTATGGCCCCGAAAGCTCGGGCAAAACAACGCTGGCCTTGCATGCCATTGCGCAGTCTCAAAAGAACGGCGGCACCTGCGCCTTTGTGGACGCGGAACATGCGCTGGATCCTTCCTATGCCAAAAAACTGGGCGTGAATATCGATGAACTCCTGATCTCGCAGCCTGATGCTGGCGAACAGGCGCTGGAAATTGCGGATACTTTGGTGCGCTCTGGCGCGATTGACGTGCTGGTCGTTGACTCCGTGGCCGCGCTGGTTCCCCGCGCCGAATTGGAAGGCGAAATGGGCGACTCCCATGTCGGCCTTCATGCGCGTTTGATGAGCCAAGCCTTGCGCAAGCTGACGGGCTCGATCTCGCGCTCCAAATGCATGGTCATCTTTATCAACCAGATCCGCCTGAAAATCGGCGTGATGTTTGGTAGTCCCGAAACAACGACGGGCGGCAATGCCCTCAAATTCTATGCCTCTGTCCGCCTTGATATCCGCCGTATCGGCTCGATCAAGGATCGTGACACCGTGGTGGGCAATCAAACGCGCGTGAAGGTGGTGAAGAACAAAATGGCACCTCCTTTCCGCGTCGTCGAATTTGACATTATGTACGGCGAAGGAATCTCCAAAGTCGGCGAGTTGGTCGATTTGGGCAGTCAGGCGGGCGTTGTCGAAAAGTCTGGCGCGTGGTTCTCGTATGATGGCGTGCGGATCGGGCAGGGACGTGAAAACGCCAAGCAATATCTGCGTGACAATCCCGAAATGGCTGCCTCCATCGAAAACAAAGTCCGTGCCAATGCCGGTCTTGTTGTCGAAGCGATGCTGACGGGCGAAAAGGAAGACGGAGACGGGGAGGAATAAGCCGAACCGCTCTTTGCCGCGATAAAAAAGGGGTGCCGTTGTGCACCCCTTTTTTTATCATAATCTTTAGGGCAAACGAGCCTTATGAAGACCGCTTCGCTACCGTACGCGGACGGCGCAGGAAGGCCGGCATGTTGTCTCCAAAGCTTGCGCCGTGTTCGGTCGCCGGTGTGCCATGCGCCGCCTTGACCGTGTGGCCATAGGGTGCAGGCGCGGGATGCGGCGGCAGATGGGGCGATTCAAACACTGGCTCGATCACAATTTTCTCATGATGCGGCTTCGTGCGTGGCGTGCGTTGGCCGTTACGCGCTCCGTTGGTTTCGTGCCCGTTGCTGGCCCCGTTGCTGGCATGCGTATTGTCAGCTGGAATGTTGCTATTGGCGGTTACGATTTCTGATGGCGCGTTGCTCGCCACGGTAATGTCCGAGGCTGTGATATCGGTCGGCGCGGCTTGATGCGACGAAGAACCGCTCCGTCCATTACGGCCACCACGTTCCCCGCGCCCTGTGCTGCGCGCGCCGTCACGGCTACCACGCCCACCATCGCGCCCACCGCGTTCGCCGCTACGTGGCTTGCGATCGCGGCCAGAGCCGTTTTCTTTCCCCGCCTGAATGGGCGGCAGTTCGATGGTCGAGCGCGAGATTTCTTTTTTGATCAGCGATTCAATCGCCGCGATTAGTTTGCCTTCTTCGGGCGTCACGAGCGTGAAGGCGGTGCCTTCTTTGCCCGCGCGACCTGTGCGACCGATGCGGTGAACGTAATCTTCCGCATTGAACGGCACGTCGAAGTTGAACACATGGCTGACATCCGCGATGTCGAGGCCGCG